>JAKOTZ010000197.1 GCA_029776995.1 Candidatus Hydrogenedentota bacterium | reverse complement strand
TAGGTCTGCCCCCCGTCAATGCCCCACTGGCCGGTAAAATCCCACCCGGCAAAAGACGCCTGCTGCCGCATCTGGGCGTCGGTCAGGCCGGTTCCGCCACCGGAGGAGGTTGATTGGCCCGTGGTATCGGTATTCCAGTAACCGTTCGTGATGGTTCCATCATTATACCCCACCAGGCCGCCGGTATACTCATCTCCCGTCACCGCGCCCGTGGCGTAACAGTTCGTGATGGTTCCGCTGGACCCGTTCCACCCCACCAGGCCGCCGACATTATATCCCGTCACCGCGCCCGTGGCGTAACAGTTTTCCATCGTGCCGCTGTTTGAACCCACCAGGCCGCCGGCAGAAGGCTCCCATCCGGAAGCCGTCACCGCGCCCGTGGCGTAACAGTCCGTGATGGTTCCGCCATCGTTATACCCCACCAGGCCGCCGGCATAGTTACGTCCCGTCACCGAGCCGCCTTCCATCCCGAGGTTTCGGACCGTGCCGCCCGATCCCACGTAACCGAACAGGCCCGCGTAATCCGCATCAGGACGGTTGACCACCAGGTTGCGGATCACATGGCCCTGGCCGTCAAAGGTGCCCGTAAAAGGATTATCGTCATCTCCAATCGGGGCAAAGCCGGCGCCATCGTTCCAGTTGGCCGTGGCCGAGGCGTCGATGTCCGCGGTCAGGACGTAGGACCCGTTCAGCGGATATGCCGGGTCGTATCCGATTTTCTGCAGTTCTTCGATGGTGCTGATCGGGATGGGGGCCTGTCCCAGGGCCGGCAGCGCCAGCAACGCCAGCAGCCCAACCAGCAGCAGCAGCCCCGGGAATCCCCGCTTCGCGCGCGCCCGCGGCGTATCAGTCCCCGGCACACGCCAACCCCGATCCCGACCCGTATAAACCGACCCAAGCAACGTACCCATAGAATGTACCTCCTCCGTATTCGGTTGAATGACCTCCAGCCCGACCTGTCCTGATGCCCGCACAGCACGAGATAAACAGGCTGACAGGACGTATTATAATTCGTATTATCCAGCAAGTCAACCAGGATATGTTTGCCCCGCCGGAAGGGCTGCCGGGACCGGGGTGAAGGGGATCACGGCCATGGCGGGTTCCTCCGGGGCGCGGCGTCCGGACCCATTCCGGACGCAACGGTTTGACAGGTATATGGGGGCATATCCCGGCGGGACGGGAAAACGAGGTTCACCCGCCGGTTCCAGGGTCACCGGTGTTGTAGGGGCACGCCATGGCGTGCCCAACAGCCGGCCGATCCGGGACCGACCGCGCCGGCGGGGAGGCCGGGTGACCGCTGCGGGGATATGCCCCCATATATAAGGGCAATCTGTTGCGCCGGAAAAAGGCACCCCGTTCAGCGGGAGGGTTGTTGCGGACAGGAACGGCCGGGAATAGAAACCCGGGCACGCCATGGCGTGCCCCTACGGGATGACGGTTTAGCGCGGGGCGGGCACGCCATGGCGTGCCCCTGCGGGAAAATGGAAAACCGATCGGGGGATAGGCAGGGCATTTAAGCGCGGGCGGGGTTGGGATTAACCCGCCCAGCTGGCAGATGGCCGCTGGTAAGTCGTTCACGCCCGGGCGGGTTCGGTGGCGTAGCCCAGGATTTCGAGGATTGGAGCCTCTTCCGCCTCGACGGTGAAGGGCTCCACGGCGCAGGCCACGGCGTTGTCCGGGTCTTTGAGCCCGTGTCCGGTCAGGATGCACACCACCCGGAACCGGTCGCCGGTCCTGGGCGTACCGGCATCAAAAAAGCCTTCCCGGGCCAGTTTCCGGAGCCCGGCGATGCTGGCGGCGCTGGCCGGCTCGCAGAAAATGCCTTCGGTGGCTGCCACCATCCGATAGGCCTCGCGGATTTCGTCGTCGGTCACCATGTCGATGAGTCCGCCGGATTCATCCCGCGCGGCGACGGCCGTTTTCCAGCTGGCCGGATTGCCGATCCGGATGGCCGTGGCGAAGGTCTGGGGCTTTTCCACGGGATGCCCCAGCACGATCGGCGCTGATCCCGCCGCCTGAAATCCCAGCATTCTGGGCAGGCTGGAGGACTTCCCTTTGGCGTAGTACTCTTTGTAGCCTTTCCAGTAGGCGGAAATGTTGCCCGCGTTGCCCACCGGCATGGCCTGGAAATCGGGGGCGATCCCGTCGAAGTCGTCCAGGATTTCGAAAGCGCCGGTTTTCTGCCCTTCGATGCGGTAGGGATTCACCGAATTGACCAGGGCAATGGGAAACCGCTCGCAGATGCCGCGCACCAGATTCAGGGCATCGTCGAAATTTCCTTTGATCTGGATAACCTTCGCGCCGTGTATCATCGCCTGGGACAGTTTTCCGTAAGCGATTTTTCCCTCGGGAATGAGGACCGCGCACTTCATGCCGGCCCGGGCCGCGTAGGCGGCGGCCGACGCCGAAGTGTTGCCCGTGCTGGCGCACATCACCACCTCAAAGCCGTCTTCCAGGGCTTTGGTAATCGCCATGGTCATCCCGCGGTCCTTGAAAGACCCGGTCGGGTTAAGCCCCTCATACTTAAGCCAGATTTCCAGGCGCGGATGAATGGCCCGGCTCAGCGCGTAAGCGGGCACCATGGGGGTGGACCCCTCATTCAGGGTCACCACGCAGGTGGATTCGGACACCGGCAGGTATTCACGGTAACGCTCTATGACTCCCGGATTGCGCAGCGGACTCACGACAGACTCCCCGATCCTGCCGGCAGACCTTCCCGCGGGGCAGTTCCCCGCGGCGCCCATGGCAGGCCGGCTTTCTGCCACGGTTTCCGTATTATACGCCGTTTGTCAGGCCGGCATAAAATGCCGTATAAAGAGGAAAAGCGCACACTGAACCGAACCCAGGAACCAGACCGCATGAGCGCATACATTGACAGCAGGATCAACCGGGGCGTCCAGGTGATCGCCTTCAACCGGCCGGAGCGCAAAAACGCGCTGACGGTGGAGATGTACGAAACCCTGGCCGCGCTGCTGCAATCCGCGGAACAGGACGGACAGGTCCGCTGCGCGGTGTTCACGGGCCACGGAGGCCTGTTCACCAGCGGCAATGACATCCAGGATTTCGTGACCCGCCCTCCCCAGACGAATGACCACCCGGTACTGCAGTTTCTCCGGGGACTGGCCACGTTTCCGAAACCGATGATCGCCGCCGTGGAAGGCATCGCCGTTGGCGTCGGGGTCACCATGCTGCTGCACTGCGACCTGGTATTTGTCAGCCGGAGCGCGAAACTGAAGCTGCCGTTCGTAAATCTCGCGCTGTGCCCGGAAGCGGGGGCGAGCGTGCTGCTTCCGGAACGGGCCGGGTATCCCAAAGCGGCTGAACTGCTCCTGCTGGGAGATACATTTTCCGGAGAAGACGCCGCGGCCTGGGGCATCGCGAACCGGATCAGCGAACCCGGCATGACGCTGTCTGACGCGCTGGCCGCCGCGGAACGGATCGCGGCCCAGCCTCCCGCCGCGGTGCGGGCGACGCTGTCCCTGATCCGGGGCTGGCGCCAGTCCGCCACGCTGGACGCCATCGCCCGGGAAGCGGAGGCGTTCCGGGAGCGGCTGAATTCTCCGGAAGCCGCCGAAGCGTTTCAGGCATTCCTGGAAAAACGCCCGCCTGACTTTTCCCGGTTCACGTGATGGGAACTTCAGGAACACCGCGGTGTTTTATGTACCGTAAGCGGGGCGGAAACATAATCACCGGACGGCGCGTCTATACGGTGTCGGAAGCTTCCCGACCCGGAGGGGACAGACGAAAAAAGCGCCACAGAGCGCCAGGATTGCTTCATTGCGCGAATATACGGCCAGAGTGACACGGAGCAGCGCCGGCAGCCATGCCTGGACGCGGCCGGGAGGCCGAATGCTTCTGCTCCTGGCCGCAGCGCTGGCGCTGAGCCACTGTTCCGCGAGCCGTTACCGGCAGTCCGCGGACCGGGAGGTGTACGGGATACTCGAGCAGAAATCCTCCATGGTTCCCGGGATGGAATCCGAATTTTCGATTGAGCCGCAGGATATCGCGGCTTTTCTGGACCAGTGTCCCCGGGTGACTGACCAGGACCCGGACCTGGGAGACGGCATGCCGGACGAGCGGGGCTGCGCGGTGCTGTCGCTCGAAAACGCGGTCATCCTGGCCACCCGGGGGAACCGTTCGTACCAGTCGGCCCGGGAGTCGGTATTTCTCAAGGCGCTGAACCTGACGCTGGACCGCCACCGGTACGCGCCGATCTTTTCCGGAGAGGCGACCGGCAACTACAACCGGAGCACGCGGGACGTGACGGTACCCACGGACTATTCCCGGGTCCTGGAGGCGTGGCGTTCGGCGGTTCCGCAGCTTGAGCGGCTGACCGGCACGCCGGCGGCGCTGCTCCGGGCTTACGCGGACGTGGTGGAGTCGGCTGGAGATATCGCCGGCGTCACGGGAACGCGGACCGTGATCGTCGATGAACGCCAGGCCACGGGAAAGGCCAGCGCGGGGGTGTCGCTGCTGACCCGGGGCGGGGGCAGGATCGCCGCCACAATCACGAGCAACTTCCTGCGCTTCCTGACGGGCGATCCCCGGGAAGAAGCCTCCAGCGCGCTGAGTTTCTCGCTGGTCCAGCCGCTGCTGGAGGGCTCAGGGGAAGCCGCCCGGGAACAGCTGACCCAGTCGGAACGCAACGTGCTGTATGCCCTGCGGGACTACACCCAGTTCCGGAAAGAATTCGCCGTGGAAATCTGCTCGAATTATTATGGGGTGCTCCGGCAGCGGGATATCGTCCGAAACACGTGGCGGGGCCTGCAAAACTTCCGGAAAAGCGTGGAACGGGAACAGGCGTTCGCGCAGGAAGGGCTACGGACGCAGGCGGAACTGGGCCGGATCCGCCAGGCCCAGCTGGACAACGAATCCCGCTACACCAACGCGGTGCGGCAGTACCTGGAAGACCTGGATTCGTTCAAAATCAAGCTGGGGCTGTCCACGGACGCCCGGGTGGTGCTCGATGACGGGGAACTGGCCCGACTGCGGGAGGAGGGCCTGACCCATCCGGCCATCAAGCCGGAAGAGGGCGCGGAAGTGGCGCTGGCCGCCCGGCTGGACCTGCTGAACAAACTGGACGCGGTGGAAGATGCCGCCCGGCGGGTGCGGGTCGCTGAAAACGCGCTGCTGCCGCGGGTGGACCTGGTGGCGGGGGCGCGGGTAAACAGCACGCCGGACAGCAACGCGTTCACCAAATTCGATTTTCAGCGGATGGCCTGGAACGTGGGGCTGGATGTGGATCCGCTGTTCGACCGCAAGGCGGTGCGCAACGCCTACCGGTCGGCCCTGATCCAGCACGAAGCGGCGAAACGCGAGGCGGACCTGGCGCGGGACCAGGTAAAACTGGAGGTCCGGGAGGCGTGGCGGACCCTGGAACAGGCGCGGATGAACTACGAGACGGCGCTGCAAAGCGTCCAGCTGGCCGAACGGCGCGTGGAGGAGCAGAACCTGCTGGCGGAGCTGGGCCAGGCTACGGCCCAGGACCAGGTGGACGCCCAGAACGACCTGATCCAGTCCCAGAACGCGCTGACGACGGCGCTGATCAGCCATACGGTGGCCCGCCTGTCTTTCTGGAAAAGCCTGGGGCTGCTGTATATCAAACCGAACGGGCTGTGGGAAGAAGCGGAACAGATGCTGCCTGATTCCGCGGCGCCGGCCGCAACGATTACGGAAGGTTCCGGAGATGCGACGAAGTAAACGGGAAGGGAAAATACGCTGGGGGCTGCTGCTCCTGCTCGGCGCGCTGATCCTCGCCGGTTACGGCGGCTGGCGGTGGTGGCAGGGCCGCAACCGGTCCGCCGGCACAGTCCTGACCGCGCCCGTGACGCGGGGCCCCCTGGAAATCACCGTGGCAGAGGGCGGCACGGTCGAGGCCAAAGAATCCCAGCAGATCAAATGCGAAGTGAAAGGAGGTACAAGGATTCTGACGCTGGTCGAAGAAGGGTACTTAATCACCGAGGAAGACGTAAAGAACCGCAAACCCCTGATGACCCTTGACTCCAAAGACCTGGAAGATCAGCGGGTATCGCAGGAACTCGAATTTCAGAACACGCTGTCCGCCCTGACTGACGCTCAGGAGCGCTACGAAATCCAGCTGATCGATAATGAATCGGCCATCAAATCCGCGGAGCTGGCCGTGAAATTCGCCCAGATGGACCTGGCGAAATATATAGGGGAAAACCTGGCGGCGGAAATTGCCAAACAGCTGCAGGACCGGATCGCCGAGCGGAACCAGCGGGAAGAAAAACGGCGCACGAAACGAAATAACCAGGAAAAAGAGGCTTCTGCTTCTTCCCCTGCTCCGCAACCGCCTGAAGGCAAATCCACGGAACACGCCCAGCCGGGAGATGCCGCAGGAAACGGGGAAATAAAGGAAGCGGACGCGCCTCCCCGGGAAACCCCATCCGCCCAGCCTTCCGATTCCGAACCGGAACCCGCCGACACCGGATCCCCTGAAGAGAAACCCGAGGCAGCGTCGGCGGAAGAATCCTTCACCGCGTCGATTGACCTGAGCGCGTTTCTGGACCCATCCCGTTACGGAGACGGGGACGCGATGCAGAAGATGCGCCAGCTGGAGAACGACGTCGCGCTGGCCCGGCAGGAGCTGGGGCTCGCGGAGACCAAACTGGAGGGAACCCGTCGGCTGTTCGCGAAGGATTTCGTCACCAAAAACCAGCTGGACAACGACGAGCTGGCGTACAACCGGAAACTGGTGGCGTCGCAGGCGGCGGAGACCAGCAAGGCGCTGTTTCTGAAGTATGAGCTTCCCAAACAGGTGGAGAAACTGGTCAGCGACTACGAGCAGGCGCTGCGGAATCTGGACCGCGCGAAAAAACGGGCGGTATCCGAACTGGCCCAGGCAGAGTCGAAACTGAATTCGGCGCGGATACGGCACATGCTGCAGAAGAAGAAACTGGAAGAGACGCTGGACCAGATCGACAAGTGCGTCATCCGGGCGACGCGTCCCGGGATGGTGCTGTATGGTACGGGGGAGCGCACGATGGGCGGAGACGTAATCGAAGAGGGGGCGAGCGTCCGGGAGCGGCAGGTGCTGATCACGATACCGGACACGACGGTGATGACGGTGAAGGTGCGGATCCACGAGGCCTTCGTGGAGCAGATCCAGCCGGGCCAGGAGGCGCGGATCCGGGTGGACGCGCGGCCGACCGAGATGCTGAAAGGGCGGGTCAGCAGCATATCCGTGCTTCCCGACCCGCAGAACCGGTGGATGAATCCGGACCTGAAGGTCTACACGACGGTAATCGAAATCGAGGGGAGCCACCCGTGGCTCCGGCCCGGCATGACCGCCAGCGCGGAGATCGTGACGCGTCGGCTGGAGGACGTGATACAGGTTCCGCTCCAGGCGGTATCGCTGGAAGACGGCCAGACCGTGTGTTACGTCAAAACGCTGACCGGCGCCGAGAAACGGCCGGTGAAGACCGGCGCGTTCAGCGCGTCGCTGGTCGAAATCACGGAAGGGCTGACGCCCGGCGAAACCGTACTGCTGGAACGCCCGGATTCCGGCGCGCAGCAGGAAGGGCAACCGTCCAACGGCGAAAATGGGGGAGCTCCGAAATCCCCGCGCCGACGCAACGCCGGAGGGGAAAAGCAGCCGTGAACGGGGAAGAACCCATTGTCCAGCTGCAGGGGGTGATCAAACGTTACCAGATGGGGACGGTAACGGTGGAAGCGCTTCGGGGAATCGACCTTTCGATATACCCTGGGGAATACGTGGCGGTAATGGGGCCGTCGGGGTGCGGCAAATCGACTCTGCTGAACATGCTGGGATGCCTGGACCGCCCGACGGAAGGGCGGTATCTGCTGGGGGGGCTGGACGTGTCCAGGCTGGACGACGACGCGCTTTCGGAGATCCGGGGCACGCGGTTGGGTTTTATTTTCCAGTCGTACAATCTGATCCAGCAGCTGGACGTGCTGGAGAACATCGAGCTTCCTCTTTATTATCAGCTGCGACCCCGTCCGGACGGAAGGCGGCGGGCGCTGGAACTGGCGGAACGGGTAGGGCTTTCGGAACGTCTGCACCACAAGCCGATGGAACTTTCGGGGGGACAGCAGCAGCGGGTGGGGATCGCGCGCGCCCTGGTGAACGATCCCCTGGTGCTGCTGGCCGACGAACCCACGGGCAACCTGGACAGCCGGTCCGGCGCCGAAATTCTGGAGCTGTTTGACGAGCTGCACCGGCAGGGGAAAACGATCATCATGGTTACCCATGATCCCGAAATCGGCCGGCGGGCGGAACGGGTGGTGCGGCTGAAGGACGGGCAGATCGAATCGGACCAGCGGAACGTCCCGCGGCCCGCGGAGGCGCGGCCATGATCCACTGGGCGCGGCTGACCTGGCGGACCATTAAGGTGGGGTTTAAGAGCCTGTGGCTGCACCGGCTGCGTTCGCTGCTGACGGCGCTGGGCATCATCTTCGGGGTATGCTCGGTGATCGTGATGCTGGCCGTGGGCGAGGGCGCCAGCTTTGAAGCGCAGGAACAGATCCGCCAGCTGGGCAGCAACAACATCATCATCCGCAGCGTCAAGCCGTCGGAGGAACAGAAACTGAACGTGCAGCGGAGTTTCGTGAGCGATTACGGCCTGACGTACCTGGACCTTTCGCGGCTTCGGGACACGATTCCCGGCATTACGGTCTACGCGCCCGCGCGGATTATCCGGGAACGGGTATTCAACGCGACGCGGAGCCTGGAAGCAGAGATTCTGGGGGTGGTGCCGTGGTATCCGGAGATCCGGAACCTGCGGGTTACGGAAGGGCGCTTTTTCACGCATCTGGAAACGGAGATG
The DNA here is from genome assembly GCA_029776995.1 of Candidatus Hydrogenedentota bacterium. GTDB lineage: Bacteria > Hydrogenedentota > Hydrogenedentia > Hydrogenedentales > CAITNO01 > JAGPFE01. Next base: position 59,361 of record JAKOTZ010000197.1, on the reverse strand, counting down.
TCGATCAACGTATGCGTGCTGAACCGGACCCTGGGCCAGGCGCTGTTTCCGCTATCCCCGCCGCTGGGCCAGCTGGTACGGATCGGCGCCGATTATTACCGGGTTATCGGGATCGCGGACAGCGGCGGCGCTGGTCCCAACACCGGCGGAACAGAGAACACGCCCAGGCTTGGCGGGCAGCTGTATATTCCCCTTACCACGGCGAAAAACCGCTTCGGGGAAATCCTGGTGCGGCGCGCGTCGGGCAGTTTTCAGGCGGAAAAGGTTCAGCTGCACGAGGTCACCATTCACGTAGACGACCAGGACCGGGTGGAATCGGTGGCGCGGCTGGCGGAAGCCGTGCTGGAACGGAACCGGAAGAAGCGTGATTTTGAGATTGTGGTTCCGCTGGAACTGCTGCGTCAGGCGGAACGGACCAAACAGATCTTCAACACGGTGCTGGGGGCGATCGCGGCGATATCCCTGCTGGTGGGGGGTATCGGGATCATGAACATCATGCTGGCCAGCGTGACGGAACGGACCCGGGAGATCGGGATCCGGCGGGCGCTGGGCGCCCGGCGGCGGGATATCGTGCTTCAGTTTCTTGTGGAAACCGTGATTCTGTCCGGCACGGGGGGGATTATCGGGGTGGGGCTTGGATTACTGATACCGCGGCTGATCACGTACTTCAGCGGGATGATGACGATTGTCACGCCGTGGGGGCCGCTGATCGCTTTTTCGATATCAGGCCTGATCGGGGTGGTTTTCGGGCTGTATCCGGCGCTTCGGGCCGCCTACATGGATCCGGTCGAAGCGCTTCGCCACGAATAGGCGCCCCTTCCTGCCGCTGTTCCCTCCAGCGCTCTGCGGCATCCGTTTGCCTTAACAGAACTTTTACGGTTCCATCATTTTCCGCTTGCAATTTGGGGGTAACGTGTATCCGGAGTCAACGGCAGTACACAGGCATTTCAAAGCAGAAAGGAAGAGCCATGATCCACAAACACTCCACGCGACACGGATTTACCCTGATCGAGCTGCTGGTGGTGATCGCCATCATCGGCATTCTGGCGGCGATTCTGCTGCCGGCGCTGGCCCGGGCGCGGGAAGCGGCCCGCCGTTCGTCCTGCCAGAACAACCTGAAACAGATGGGTGTCATCCTGAAGATGTACGCGAACGAGGCGAAAGGGGCGTTCCCGCCGATGCAGGGGATTTCCCTGTATTACACGGACGGATCGGGCGGGCTGCCGTCGAGCTGCACCGGCCAGGATGAGCCGGAACTGGCGCCGCTGACGAGCGCGCTGTTCCCGGAATACCTGAGCGACTGGAACGTGCTGGTCTGCCCGTCGGTGCCGGACGCCGGCCCCGCCGAGGATACGCTGGCGATCATCTCCGATCAGCCGGGGCAGGCCTGCGCCAGCCCGTACAAAGGCATCGCGGACAATCCCAGCGACTGCTACCAGTACTTCGGCTGGGTCATTGACCAGGCGGACGGCGACGATCCGACCATGGACCTGTCCATGATATCGGGCCTGCTGAGCCTGAGCCTTCCGTCAGGCGTCCAGGGATGCGCCCAGGTGCTCGCGATGGCCCTGCCCCTGTTCCAGGGGGGAGCGTTTGGCACCAGTCCTACGCCGAACGGCGCCCAGATCCGCTCGCTGCTGGACACAGACATTGACGTTACCGCCTCCCCGCTGTCGAACCTGATTCCGGGCATACAGACCCTGGGCAACGCCGGCGGAACAACAATCTACCGGCTGCGCGAAGGAATTGAACGCTTCCTGATCACGGACATCAACAACGCGGCGTCCTCGAATATCGCCCAGTCGATGGTGCCGATCTACTGGGACAGCGTGAGCGCGACGCCCGGCGCGGCCGCGGCGTTCAACCACGTTCCCGGCGGCGCGAACGTGCTGTACATGGACGGCCACGTGGAGTTCCAGCGGTACAGCGACCGGGGAAAATTCCCGGCGTGCGGCCCCTGGGCCAACACGTACGGCCTGATCGCGGCGGCATTTTAAGCGGTAAATACCTGAACCGGCAGGCAGGTAAGGCGGGCGGACAGCCGGTTGTCCGTCCGCCGCATTTTTCAGTTCAACCGTTCGGCGCGGACCGCGGCACAACGGTCCGGTTCAGACAGTGCTGCCGGGCGGCGGCGAGCATGGCCTCCCGGGTCAGCCCCGCGGAGACGGCCCGGGCGGGCGGACGCGTATCGCCGCGCGTTTTATCGGCACTGCTCCGTGGCGCCGCAAGGGGACCGGAATGATGGGACTCCGAAGCCTTTTCAGCCGGCGGCGTCCCGGCCGCGCACCGGGAAACTTCCGAAACGGCCTGCCCGTCCTCCGCGGATGCGACACCGTCTTTTTTTGCGCCCTGCGGTTCAGGCCCCTGAACTTCAGCGAGCTTCTCCAAAAGGCCGTTCGCTTCCCGGTACATCGCCATAACCTGCCGCAGCAGCGCCGCCGGGGGAAGTTCGGCGTCCTCCTGCTCCAGGTTTTCGAGCAGGCGGGATTCCATTTTCCGGACCATCAGCAGCAGAAACGCCGCGTGCGCCAAACGCATCGCGCGGATGGGATTCTTTTCAAAAGTTTCAGGGCCTCCGCAGGCGGACATAATGCCGCAAGCGGTTTCCGTCCAGGCATCCGCCGCGGCACCAGCAAGGCCGGGCATCAGCTGCCGCAGAATTTCAGGCAATGCCGATTTTTCACGCATGGAAGTTCCTCCTGTCTCCGGATTGGTGGGGCGTTCGGGCATGCTGCCGCGACGGGACACGCAACATGCCTCTATATATAAAGGCATTCTGTTGCGCCCGGACCGGGGGGAAACCCGGCAAAAATGGGCAAAAACCGGGCAATTCCGGCCAAACCGCGCGTTCCGGCGGACCTTTAAGCGGCGGCCCGGGACGCGGTACCGGATTGGGCGGACCGGCATGCGGGATCTCCGTCCCGTATCCCGACGAATCCCCGCGACACAGGAGCGGCCTGCCGTATAATGTCATCATGGGACGTAAACCTGAATCCCGGGAGGATATACTTTATGAAAAGGCATGCGCTGGTTTTCTGGGCGCTGGTGTTGTCCGCCGAATGGGCATTCGCCCAGCAGGAATTCGTGATTTACCCCACGCTGGCGGGGTGGGATACCCGTGACTACCACAAGCCGGCGCTGCTGGTCCAGCCGGACAAAGGCGGCAAGCTGCTGGTCCAGCCCACCCATCCGGAAGGCAACATCCGGGACCTGTCCAAACCGGGCATCGCCGTGGAACGCAGGGCCGGGGGCGGCGAACTGGTCTACCCGCTCCTGAAAGACACCAACATGCGGGACTACAGCAAGCCCGCGCTGGCCAGCGAGACGGACCGGAACGGACAAACCATTATCTATCCCACCAAGGCCGGCTGGGACATCCGGGACTTTGATAAACCGGGGTATATCGTAAAACGGAATGTCGGGAACGGCTTTGTCATCGCGCCGACCCATCCCGGCACGAACACGCGGGACCAAGACCGGCCGGCCATCCGGGTGGAACAGGATCCCGGGAGCGGAAAACTCAAGATTTATCCGACCCGGCCTGGGACGGATGAACGGGACCCGTGGAGCCCGGGATATGTCAGCGAAAAAGCGATTCCCGTCGCCCTGATCTGCTATATCGCAGCAGGACAACGCTGATCGCAGGGATTCCCTTATAAAGCATCCAAATCAACCGCGGCGCCGGCCGGACAGGGAATATACTCCTCCGGGAACTCCTGCCATAACCGCGCCATGGCGTGGAACCCCGTACAGTGAGCCGGCATCAGACAGCGCACCCCCATGCGGCACAGCTCCTCCACCGTACGGCCCAACCGTTCCTGATCCGCGGAGACCAGATGCATGCCCCCGATAACTCCACAGAGGGGACGGTTTCCGGTAAGTTCACGGACATAATTCAGGGTGTTGATTACTCCCGCGTGGGCGCATCCCAGCAGTACCCATGTGCCCTGTTTGGCCTCCAGAAAAAGGGCCTGGTCGTCCGGGAACGCGTCGGGGCGCCGACAGGCCTCATCCTAATAAAACGCCCCGCCGGAATCCTCGAAGCCGTTCGCCCTGGGGATGGGACCTGTCACACTGAGCCCGGGAAAGATCTCCGTCGGAGCCTGCGTCCAGACGGTATTTTCCAGCACCCGGATTTTCTCCGCCACCCCGCGGGGCATGCCAATCTCCCGGACTGAACCATCCGCGGCACGGACATACCTCGATGAGAGGGCGAAGGGATGGCAGAATATCCTGGCGGCCGGGATTTCGTCCAGGACCTCCCCCAGTCCCCCCGTGTGGTCATAATGCCCGTGGCTCAAGACCAGGGCATCAGCCGTTTCCAGGGGGATGCCCAATTGTTGGGTATTGTGCCGCAGGGCATACCCCTGGCCCGCGTCAAAAAGCACCCGCCGCGCACCGTGCTCTATCCAGAAGGACAGGCCGTGCTCCGCCAGTATCCCCCGTCCGGACGCGGTATTTTCCACGAGCACAACGAGACGCGACATGCAACTGCCCTCCGCTTCCGATCCGCGCGGGCGCGCGCCAGCGCTTCATCCCGATACTCAGGAGGTTCGGGTCGATGCGTCTTCCGGCATGCCTTTGCAGCGCCCCTCGTCCTTTTTGCGCTCCACGGCTTTACGCTCGGACAGGGACAACGGAATCCCGCCTTCCTGTTTGATCTGAATGATAAGGTCGGAGAAGTCCTCCCACTGGTCCGGCGCGTCCCAGCGGGCTTTGTCAAGGAGGGCAACGGCTTCAAACCAGCGCTTTTCCCCGCGCAGCTTAAGGGCTTCGAGCCGCATGCGGCGGACATCGCCGTCTTCGCCCATCGCTTTCCAGTGGTCCAGCGCCTGCTGGAAGAGCCTGTCGGCCTCGGCTTTCAGGGCGGGATATTCCGCGGTATCGCGGGCGGCTTCAGCCTTTTTGAGCGCGTCCTCCCACTGTTTCTCGAGCAGTTTGCCCTGGTTGCTGCGGATGAAGCGCGGCGCCACCTCCTTGGTCAGTTCGCTTTCGGGGAAGCGCTTCTGATATTCCTCCCACCCGCGGATGGCCTCTTCATACTGGCCGTTGAGTTCCATGCAGATATAGAGCTGGCGCGGCACCCAGCGGTCATGGGGCAGGCGGACCGCTTCCGAGAGGTATTTCACGGCGTTGGCGTAATCGTTCATCTTCTGCTTGTAGATGGCAAATCCCAGGTCGAAATAAAGCTTGTAGTTGCGGGGATTTTTTCGGATGCCATCCTTGAGAAAGTCGATGGCGAAATAATAGTACCGTTCTTTTTCGCCCACGCAGGCCTGGTACCGCTCATCCCATTCGCGCAGGGCCCAGGGCGTATCGGCCATTTTCGCGGTGGCGTTGTAGGCCATGTGCCACGCGCCGATCTGATAGGCCTCGATAAAATTGGGATCGAGCAGGACGCAGGTTTTCATGAGGGCGACCATCCGGAAGAGATCGCCGCGGTGCCAGTAACGGTCCACCTGAATCCACAGCCAATTCGCCGCGACCTTGCGGAAACCGAAAAAGAGGCTGAAAATGCCGACGTTTCCTTCCTGCGCCTCGAGGTAACCGATGCTGCGGGCAAACTGGAGTTTCCCCCGGCGCGCGGCATCCAGGAACTGTCCGCGGGCAGGGGCCAGCGCCGCTCCCCTGACAAGACTCCATATGGCCTCATCGTTTTTGAGGTTCTTGGCCAGGGCCGTGATGGGCATTGCAGCCTGATCCGCCTCCAGCTGGGCGGTTTCAGGCGCGGCGGCGGCCAGCCGGTTGCAGGTCTCCAGCAGCTCACGATCCAGGTACTCTGAACTGGTGTCCTGGAACAGGCGCTCATCCACGGCGGCGGCCAGCATCCAGCGGTAAAACGCTTCGGCTTCGCGCAGCCGGGTAACGCGGCGTCCCTGCCACGCGCCGAGCGCGGCCACGAGCACAAAGGCAACCGCCAGCACCAGCCTGCCGTAACGGGACCTCATGTGTCAGAGCTCCTTGCGCCAGAAGATCAACCAGGCGAGCAGGAATCCGCCGACAGCCCAGATGAGCCCGTACGCCATCAGGTTGGGGATCATGACATCGGTTGGAGGATCGTTCGGCATGCCGTTGACGATCTGATTGCGGAGGCTGAAATTCTGGAGGTTGGGCAGGACGTCGTAAAGGATGCCCGCAATCCGCCCCAGCATGTCATCGAGCCACTTGCCGGTCTGCCCCGCCCGGTTCTGCACGTCTTTGAGGTATTCGGTCAGGTTCCCGGTAATGTACACGAACAGTCCGCCGATGGTCGGGAGGACGGGCGAGGTGGCCGCCGTGGAAATGGCAAAGGTAAAGGCGGAAAGGATGAGGAACTCGAAATAGGTCAGCAGGAGGGCCCAGAGCAGCAGGGTGGGCAGAATTCCCTGGCGGATATACAGGGCCGCAAAGAACAGGATGCCCATCAGGGCGAGGTTGACGATGATGATCAGCTGGGCGCCCAGGAACTTCCCAAGGAGATACTGCCACCTGCGGATGGGTTTGGTCAGGATGGAGTAAATAACCTTGTTTTCAATTTCGTTCGGGACAACAGAGGCGGAAGTGAATACGGTGATCAGCGCGCCGAAAATGGAAATGGTGGCGACACAGATGTCTTTGATGAGCTTCAGTTCGATATCGGTCCGGGACGTGGGATCGAGAAAGGCCGATATGAAACTGGACCCGAAAATGACCAGCAGGCTTAGAATCAGGAAGCCGATCAGCGTTCTCTTTCGTATGCCTTCGCGATAGGTGTAGACCGCAATGGCCCAGGGACCGCGGACCCATCCAATGATCTGTTTCATTTCGCGCCATCTCCCGAAGCGGCCGCAACAGCCGGGTTCTGCTGCCGGGCGGATTTCACCACCCGCACAAACAGCTCTTCCAGGGTCTCCCGGCGGGGCGTGATGCCAATAATGTTAAGTTTGAGATCCCTGCAGACCGCGACCGCGGCGTCCACAGCGGACCCGGGGGGCATGCGCAGCTTCGCGCGCGCGCCGACCGCGTCATCCAGAACCACCCCTTTGCCGGACAGCTGTTCCGCCAGTTCCGGTTTCCACCCATCCACTTCCACCTGGAGATCCCGGGCTTCAAGCAGTTCCGCCAGCGTGCCCTGTTTCTGGAGCACGCCTTCGAACAGGATCCCCACCCGGTCACAGATCAGTTCCACTTCCAGAAGCTCGTGGCTGGAAACCAGGAGGGTTTTTCCGGCATCGCGCAGCGCCGCGAGGATGTCCCGGATCTCTTTGCGCGCGATGGGATCAAGGCCGGTGGTCGGCTCATCCAGGATCAGGATATCGGGGTCGCTGATCAGCGCCTGGGCCAGGCCGATACGCTGCCGCATGCCCTTGGAATAACTGCGCAGGAGCCGCTTGCGGGCATGGGCAATGCCTACCTGCTCCATCACGGCGCCGACCCTGCGGTCCAGTTCCCTGCCGCCGAGGCCGTACAGCCGCCCGTAGTACCTGAGGATCTCTTCGCCCCGCAGAAAGTCGGGATAATAGGCGCCTTCCGGAAGGTAGCCCACCCGCTGTTTGACCTCGACTGACCCGATATCCCGGCTTCCGAAGACTTCCACATGGCCGGAAGTGGGAAAGATCAGCCCAAGGATCAGCTTGATGGTGGTGGTTTTACCCGATCCGTTCGGCCCAAGATACCCGTAGATTTCGCCGGGACGCACTTCAAGGTTGAGATCCGTCAGGGCGTGGACATCCTGAGCGGCCCGGGCGCCTTCGTAAACCTTGGTCAGGCTGAACGTCCGAATGGCGGGCACATCGGGATCCTTGCGACGCGCCGCGGTAGAAGGGCTGCTTTTTTTGCTCACGGTAACCTACCTGCCGGTTGAGACCATGTCCTACCATCCGGGGCCCTTCCCCGGATGAGGCAACACATGACACAGGCTGTCTGTTCCGCCCGGAAAAGAAGTGGCGAACCAGTAGAAGCGTATTGTACCCGAACCGGCCTGTCCGTGCGCAATTTGAACGGGAAATCCCCCGGGGAAGTTCAGTGGCGGTGATGGGAACAGGTGGCTCCGGAAACGTCCAGCGCGCCGGCAAGATACGCCTCGACGACGTCCCGGACAGACAGATCCTTTCGGGCCGCAATCACAGGACGGATTCCGTGTTTTTTCAGGTCATGGACAGCCCTGGGACCCATTCCGCCGCAGATGACCGCTTCGCAGTCATGCAGCAGGGCCAGCAGTCCGGCATGGCCGTGCCGGGCGTGCCGGCTGTGGTGTTCTTCCCCGCCGTGGCCATGGCAGTCGCCGCGGTCGTGGTCGTGGCACCCGCCGTGCTCCCCCCCGGATCCGTGGTGTCCGCGGTCATTCATCCGGGTCTCTTCCCCCGTGATTCGACCGTCCGCCACGGTGAATAGCACAAAACACGCGCTTTGTCCGAAATGCTCTGACAGATATTTGCCGTCACGGGACGCAACTGCGATTTTCATAAAAAGGCTCCTTTGCTATACGTGTGGACTGACCTGTACATTTCAGTTCCCGTTATCGCTCAGCCGGATCCCCGGCGGAAAAACCAGCCCTTCCCCGTCCCCCGCCGGTCCTGCCGCATCCTTCCCGATTACCCCGGCGGCAACGCGGACCGTTCCGGGCGTACCCCCGGTCCTCGGGGCTCCTGTGAAACGCCGCGCTCCCGCAGGCGGGACAGCCGGCAGGACGTCCGGACCCATGGGGAACTTCCCAACCGTGACCACACTTGGCGCAACAGAATTTACGCATAGGGCAAACCTCCACCGCGCCGCCTTCGACGCGTATTGCTTTTCCCTCGCACAGTGCCTCAGCCACTTTACGCCTGGCCGCCTCGACGATCCGCGCGAAGGTCTGGCGGGAAACGTTCATGAGCTTCGCCGCGTCCTCCTGGTACAGCCCGCTGAGATCCGCCAGGCGAATGGCTTCCAGCTCATCATGGGTCAGGACCACTTCGCCGGCTTCCGAAATATTCTCCGCGCCGATTTGGGGGATGAAGCGGTTCCACGAAACCAGATGGGCTATTTTTCTGCAGCGGCAGGGCCTGGGCATAAGCTGTGTCCTTTCCATCCAATTATAAGCATATGCCCATAATAAAGTCAAATCTTTTTTGGAAATCCGCCGGGATACCGACCGAACCACGACCATAAACCTTCCCCGCGAGAGGATCAGCCGTGCTACAATACGCGTACTGGAATACGTGCCATCGGAGAGCCCGGTAATGGTAATGAGCCGCGCGGTCCCGCACCCATCCGGCCAGGCGCCGGAACGGAAAAAGCTGGGTGAGATGCTGGTGGAAGAAGGCATCATAACCGCCCAGCAGCTGGCTGAGGGACTCAGGCACCAGCAGGAACACGGGGGATTTCTGGGCCAGAGCCTTGTGGCCCTGGGGTACGTTACCCACGACACAATTCGGCAGTTCGTGGTCAAACAGTTCAATATTCCCCACCTGAACCTGCTGGACTACAGCATCAATAAGCAGGCGCTGGAACTGGTGCCGGAAGAAGTCTGCCTGCGGCTGAAACTGCTGCCCATAGACAAGTTGGGGCGTATCCTGACCGTGGCCATGATCGATCCCCTCGACGAGGCTGCCCTGGATGAAGTGCGGGGATTGTGCCCCAACCTGCGGATTAAACCGATCCTGTGCGACTGGGACCACTTCGCCACGGTGGTGGAACGGCAGTTCGGGAAGAAACCCAAAAAAGATGCGGCCTCGTTTGGCATACCCCACGCGGCCGGAGGAACGGCCGCCCCTCCGCCGAAGGCGGAAACCCCGCCCGCGGCAGCGCCCGCGGCCCCTCCGGAAAAAATCACGATCCGGGAATCAGAGCGCGCCGCGTCCGCGGAACTGGAAACGTATACCGAAACGCCTCCAGCGGAGATCCCCCGGGAGGAACACGCCGAAAAACCTATCCGGATCGCCCCGCCGCAACCGGCCCACGATGCGGCGGCCATGGCGCCGCCGATGGACCCGGACGCACTGGCCAGAAGCCTGGCGACGGCCATGCAGGCGGCATTCCGGGAAAGCCTCATCGAACTGAAATCCGCCCTGCAGCCTGCTCCCGCGGAACCTGCGGCTCCGGCCGCGCCGGCGGATCCCGCGGCACTGCTCAGGCCCGCGTTTGATGCGTTTCAGGAACAGATCAGCGCGTCGTTTTCATCGCTGGCTTCAGAAATCCGGGAAGCGGTCGCTGAAGCCGTCCGGGTTAGGGAGAACGCGGCGCCACCCCCGGAGCCCCGCGAACAAAACGCTCCGGCTGTCCCCTCCGCGCTGGACCTGGATGCTTTGCGGACCGCCGTCGCCCAGGCGGTGCGGGACGGTTTGGCGCCGCTGAGCGAAACCCTCCGTCCGCCGGCCGCTAACGATCCGGCGGACCAGGGCGCGACGCTGCAACAGGCGCTGAAACAGCTCACGGAAGACCTGGAAAACTCCGTGGCGGGAACCATCTCCAGCGCGGTAAACGCGCTGAGCGATCCGATCCGGCAACTGATGGCCCAGGAAGCCGAACGGCCCCAGCCGCCGCAGATCGATGTGGAATCCTGGGCGCAGGCCACGCGGGAGGCCGTGAAGGCGGCGGTTCGGGACGCGATGGAACCGGTCGGAGAAACGCTGCAAAAAACATCGGAAGCGCTGTCGGGCATGCGGCAGGAACTGGCTCCGCCGGACTGGGACAGGCTGGCCCACAGCCTGCAGGAAGGGGTCGGCACGGCCGTCGAAGAGGCCATGTCGGCCATGCTGGTCCAGATGAAAGCGGCCCTGACCCAGCGCGATAAATCCGCCGAGGCGGAACAGGAAGCCCTGAGCGCGCTGGCGGAACGGCTGCAGCATGCCGTCCGGGAAGCGGTGGCGTCCATCGCGGAGCGGTCGGAAACCCGGGAATCCGCGCTGGCGGAAGCCATGCGGGAAGCCCTGGAAACCGTGGTCCGGGAAACGCGCGCATCCCGGGAAGCGCAGGAAAACCGCCTGGCCCAGCTCGCTGAAGCAACCCTGGCCTCCCTGACCGACGTGAAATCAGACCAGACTGAGCGCCAGGAACGCCTCGCGCAACTGGCGGAAGCAGCCGGGCAGTCTGCCCGGCAGGTGGCTGAACTGCTGGAACGCCACCTGATGGAGGAAGCCAACCGGCAGGACCAGGTCCGCCGGAAAAAAGAACGGCTGGCGTCGGTCGCGCCGTTTGGCGGCCCTCCCGGCCCGTCTGCCGAAGCGGACCAGGCCTGGGCCGAAGCCGATGAAAAAATGCTGGCGGCCCTGGAATCGGAACAGCCGCTGGCGACGCTGACCTTTGAAACCTTTTTCCCCGGGGCGGCCAACGCGTTCACCTTCAAGATCGCCCAGGCCGTGGCGGAATCCCCGGGGGGTGAATACAATCCGCTGTTTCTTTACGGAAGCGTGGGAACAGGCAAAACCCATCTGGTGTGCGCGATCGGCAATGCCATCCTGCGGCAAAAGGGAAAAAAAGGAAGTCCGCCCCGGGTGGGCTACGTTTCAGCAAGCCGCTTTGCCCGCCGCCTGGCGGAAGCCGCCGCCGAAAACGCCCTGGACGCGTTCCGGGAGAATTACTGCCACTGGGATGTGCTGATCCTGGACGATATCCAGTTCCTGGGGGGAAGGGTTGAAGCGCAGGAGGAATTTTTCCATATTTTCAATGCTTTACACCAGGAGCAAAGACAGATTATTATAGTGGTGGACAAGGCGCCGGACCGTCTGGGCCTGCTGGAACAGCGGCTGGTTTCACGGTTTGCCAGCGGGATCGTCGCGGAACTGAAAGCGCCGGAATGGGAAACGCGCATGAAGATCCTGCGGCACCGGACCTCGGAATTGGGCGTGGCCGTTCCGGAAGAGGTGCTGGGGGTCATCGCGATGCGGGTTCCGGGCGACGTGCGGAAGATGACCGGCGCGCTGAAAAAGATTGCGGCCTTCGCGAAACTGATCGGACAGGACCTGACCGTGGAGATGGCGCAGGAAATGTTGAACCATTTAGGTGCGGAAGCTGCGGCGTGAGGTAAAAAAATGGTAAAATAGTATATGGAATTTTGAGAAAAGTTCTTTTTAAGGGCGAGGTGGCTGCGGAAACGGGGAAAGGTTGCTGAAATGAAAGTACAGCGCAAAAAACTGGAAGACATGCTGCTGGAAGAACAGCTGGTATCGGCGGAACAGATCAAAGAATGTCTGGCGCTGCACCGCCGGACGGGCAAAAGCCTGCCGCAACTGCTGGTCGAAAAAGAATACCTGAGCGAAGAAGACCTGGTGGTGACGCTGAGCGAGCACCTGGGCATTCCGCACATCCGCGTACTGAATTACCGGGTCCCCAAGGAAGTGCTGGAAACGGTTCCGGAAGCGCTGGCGCGCCAGTACCATGTGTTGCCGCTGTCCCTGACGGGCGATGTGCTCACCCTGGCCATGGTGGACCCGCTGAACATTATGGCGATTGATGATCTGCGGATTGTCACGGGGCACGAAATCGAGCCGATGGTCGCCGTGATGTCCGAGCTGACCCAGGCTATCGACCAGAATTACGGCGGCGGTAAAGCGGACGATATCCTCAAGACCATCAACGAGGGGCTGGACCGCCAGGCTGAAGTGGAAGAGGTCAACGCCCCGGAAGAAGAAGTTGAAGACGTCTCGCTGACGGCATCATCAGCGGAAGACGAACCGATCAAGCAGCTGACACGGCTTATCGTATTCAACGCGCTGGAACGGGGCGCAAGCGATATCCATATCGAGCCGTTCGAAAAGAACATGCGCATCCGCTACCGCGTGGACGGGACACTGGAAGAGGCCAAAGCGCCGCCGAAAAGCGTGTTTCCCAATATTGTGGCCCGCCTGAAAATCCTGTCGGGATGCCGGATTGACGAGCACCGCCTGCCGCAGGACGGCCGCTGCCGGATGCGGTTCAAAGGCCGGGACGTGGATTTCCGCGTGGCGTTCCTGCCCTGCAAATACGGGGAGAAGGTGGTGCTCCGCGTGCTGGACCAAAGCCAGCTGACCCTGGACCTAGAAAAGCTGGATTTCGAGCCGCAGGCGATGGCCGCCTTCCAGGAAGCGCTGAACATGCCCCACGGGATGATCCTGCTCACCGGTCCGACGGGCAGCGGTAAAACGACCACCCTGTACAGCGCGCTGCATAAGCTTAACACGCCGGACATGAACATCGTGACGGTAGAAGACCCGATCGAATACGAGCTGTATGGAGTCAACCAGGTACAGGTGAAGCATCAGATCGGGTTCACTTTCGCGGAGGCGCTGCGGCAGATCCTGCGCCAGGACCCCGACGTGGTGATGGTGGGCGAGATCCGCGACAGCGAAACCGCAGACGTGGCCGTCAAGGCGGCGCTTACCGGCCACCTGGTGCTGAGCACGCTGCACACGAATGACGCGGCGGGCGTCTTCCCGCGTCTGATTGATATGGGCGTGGAACCGTTCCTGGTGCAGTCGTCGGTCGCGCTGGCGGCGGCGCAACGCCTGCTGAAACGGGTCTGCTCAGAATGCAAAGAGCCCATTGACATGCCGGAGGACGTGCTGGAGCGGATCCAGTACCACGGATTCGATTACATTCCCGAACCGCAGTTTGTCCACGGCCGGGGCTGTGCAAAGTGTAAAGAGACCGGCTATAAGGGCCGGACGGCCATCATCGAGGTGATGCTGAACTGGCCTGAAATCCAGCCGCTGGTGCTTAAGCGCGCGTCGGGCCAGCAGATCAAGGAAGCCGCCGTGAAATGCGGCATGCAGACCCTGCGCCAGGCGGGCCTGGCCAAGGCGGCCAGAGGGGTGACTTCGATCGAGCAGGTGCTCGAACATACCATCGCGGATTGATATGCCGTGAGGTTCAGGGCAAGGCAGGTTTCGCGCCATCCGGCGAAACAGGTAGACTATTGTCATCGTGGCAAAGATTTTATCGCGGAGGTAAGACGGTATGGTGCAGCCGGTGCTGAGTATTAAAGAAATGCTGACCCGGATGATCCAGGACGGCGCGAGCGACCTGCACATTGTGGTAGGCGCGCCCCCCATGCTCCGGATCCACGGTTCGCTGGAGCCTATTGAGAATTACCCGCCTCTCACCGCTGACCAGACGCGCGACCTGATTTACAGCGTAATGAATGAAGACCAGATCGCGCACTTCGAAGATGAAAAGGAGTGCGACCTGTCCTTCGGGATTGCGGGGCTGAGCCGCTTCCGTCTGAACGTGTACCGGGACCGGGGATCAGTGGTTGCCGCGTTCCGCGCGATTCCCTATGAAATTCTTTCCTTCGAACAGCTGGGGCTTCCCCGGGTAATAGCCGATTTCGCCTACCGTCCCCTGGGCCTGGTGCTGGTGTGCGGCCCCACCGGCAGCGGCAAATCCACGACGCTGGCGGCTATTCTGGACAAGATCAACCGGGAACGCAAATGCCACATCATCACGATTGAGGACCCGATTGAATACCTGCATACGCATAAGCTGTCGGTGATCAACCAGCGGGAGGTCGGCGCCGACACCAAGAGTTTCAACGCGGCGCTTAAACACGTGCTCCGGCAGGATCCCGACGTGATTCTGATCGGCGAAATGCGGGACCCGGAAACGATCCAGGCCGCGCTGACCGTGGCGGAAACGGGCCACCTGTGCTTTGCCACGCTGCACACCAACGATGCGCTGCAGACCATCAACCGCATCGTGGACGTGTTTCCGTCGTCGCAGCAGGCGCAGGTGCGCACCCAGCTGTCCTTCGTGCTGGAGGGGGTGGTCGTCCAGCAGCTGATCCCCCGGGCGGACGGTCTGGGGCGGGTACTGGCGATGGAAATCATGATCCCCAACACGGCCATCCGGTCGCTGATCCGGCAGGAAAAACTGGAACAGATCCCCTCGATGATCGAAATCGGCAAAGGCGAGGGCATGATGACGATGAACCAGTCGCTTTACCGGCTGATGCGCCGGGGCGTAATCACCGCCGAAATGGCCTTTAAGCGCAGCATGGATCCGGAGGGGTTGCAGAGCCTCGTTGAAAAGGGAATGCGGGAGTAATGCCACCCGCGCCGGCGGAATCACAGGGATCGGGAGTCCGGTCGGCTCACCTGTATCTTTCGCCTTTCGCGCCGCACCGCTGGTTGACGGCGGCCGCCGTGATCCGGATTCTCATCATCCTGATGGCCATGACCAATTCCTTCACGGCCATTTTGCCGCGCCATCCATTTCTCCAGATATTCATTTTCGGCACGGGGTTTATCTGCCTGGGGTGGGCTTCGTATCTGCTTTTCCTGCAGGGTCGGCGCAGCCGTCTTCCGGTCCTGGCGGTCTGGGCGCAGATCTTCCTGGACCTTGCGCTGGTGTGCCTGGTAATCGGCTTTACGGGCAACATCAAAGGAGCCTCCACGTACCTGCTGCTGCTGGTGGTCTTTGAGGCGGGGCTGTTCCTGGGTGTGGTTCCCGCGGTATTTTTCACGATTCTTTCATCCCTGTTCCTTTGGGGCGCGTCCTACCCGTGGCCCGCTGGCGACCTCGACCGCCTGTTCCACGTCTACGACCAGACGCTGATCTTTCTGTGCCTGATCGCGATTGCCTTCATCAGCGGTTTGTGGAATTTCTGGCTCAACCGGATGGCCCAGTTCCAGCGCGACGTGCTGGACCGCATGAACAACGGGTTCCTGGTGGTGGACCCCAACGGACGCCTTCTGGGCATGAACCAGGCGGCGGAACGAATCCTGGGCTGCAGCGCGGATAAATGCATGGGGAAACCCGTGGAAACGGTTTTAGTGCCGGAAGCCGGCATGGAATGCCCCGTGCTGACGGCGCTGAAAAAACAGATTGACTACATCAGCCACGAGTTCAGGGCGGTAACGCCGTCGGGAACGCGGGTTATCGGTCTGACCACAAACCGGATCTCCCCGTCAGACCACCGGAAGGAACACCTGCTCATCGTCTCCTTCTCGGACCTGACCGAAATGGCGCGGATGCGGGAGGAGGTGCAGCGCCACGCCCACCTGGCGGTACTCGGCGAACTGTCCGCGGAACTGGCCCACGAAATCCGGAACCCTGTAACGACGATCCGGGGCGCCGCGGAAGAACTCGCCCGAATTCCGGAAACAGGAGAACTGACCCGGCGCCTGGCCCATATGATCCACCGGGAATCGGAACATCTGAACAGCGTGGTAGGGGGATTCCTTGAATTCAGCCGATCGGGCCAGATCACGGTATGGGATCCCGTGGACGTGTGCGCGCTGGCCATGGAAACGGCCGAGGCGTGCCGGTACCGCTTTCCCGAAGGGACTATCCGGGTGGAAATCATCCCGGAAGGAACAGAATGCCGCGTGGCGGGAGACCCCCAGCGGCTGAAACAGGTGCTGATGAACCTGCTGAACAACGCGATGGAAGCAATGGACGGCCGCGGCGAAGCCATTGTCAGAATCAGCCGCTCGGGAAACGCGCTGGAAATACGGGTGGAAGACCAGGGACCGGGCTTTCCGCCCGATAAGATCAATAAACTGTTTGAGCCTTTCTATTCGGAAAAGCCGCGGGGCACCGGCATGGGGCTTTCCATCTGCCAGCGCGTCGTGGAAGCGATGAACGGCACCATCCAACTGGGCAACCGGGCGGAAGGCGGCGCGGCGGTAATTGTCCGGTTCCCGTCTTATGAGGCGTCAGACGGACTGATCAGTTCGTTCTGACGGGCGTGTTATGGCATAACAAAGGCAGGCGCATTCGATAACGGACAGGATCAGGCCATGGCTGGTGAAACACTGCTGATTGTGGATGACGAGGCAGGCGTCCGGGAGCTGCTCGAAATCGTACTGAGCTCGGAGGACTACCGCCTGCTCTTCGCGGATAACCCGGACGACGCGATCCAGAAAATCCAGTCGGAAGCGCCCAACCTGGTATTGACCGACCTGTACATGCAGAACGACCGCCGGGCGGGTTTTCGGGTGCTGTCGTGGGTAAAAGAACACTGTCCATGGGTTCCGGTCATCATGATCACGGCGCACGGCACGGTGGAGACCGCCATCGAAGCGATGCGGGAAGGCGCCGTGGATTTCATCCTCAAGCCGTTTCCCAGCAATGATGAAGTCCGCATCCGCCTCCGCCGCGCCCTGAAGGAACTGAGCCTGAACCGGGAGGTCGCGGCGCTCCGCTGGGCCCTGCGGCAGCGGTCCACCCAGGACGAGATGGTCGGGTCCAGCCCTAAATTCCTCGAAGTGCAGGACATGATCCAGCGGGTGGCCAGCCTGCCCAGCACCGTGGCGATCTACGGTGAAAGCGGCGTCGGCAAAGAACTGGTGGCCCGCGCCCTGCATGAACATAGCCCCCGGGCGAAAAAGCCGTTCGTGGCCATCAACTGCGGCGGCATTCCGGAGACCCTGCTGGAAAGCGAGCTTTTCGGCTACCGAAAGGGGGCATTCACCGGAGCGGTTGATGATAAAGAAGGGCTGTTCGTCGTAGCCAACGGCGGTACCGTGTTCCTGGACGAAATCGGCGAGATGCCGCTCATGCTGCAGGTCAAGCTGCTGCGGGTGCTGGACAGCGGAATGGTGACGCCGATCGGAGGGACCACGCCGATCAAGGTAGACGTGCGGCTCATTTCAGCCACAAACCGGGACCTGGCCGAAATGGTCGAACAGGGCACCTTCCGGAAAGACCTGTACTACCGGCTGAACGTGATCCCGATCCACGTGCCGCCGCTGCGGGAACGGCGGGAAGATATCATTCCGCTGGTGGAACATTTCATGCGCCGGCGGGCCGCCCGGCTGGGATGCGCGCCGAAACAGCTGACCCCCGCGGCCTACCGGATGCTCCAGGAATATGACTGGCCGGGTAACGTCCGGGAACTGGCCAACGTGGTCGAACGCGCCCTCGCCCTGGCCCGGGGACCGGAAATCGACACGGGCGACCTGATGCTGTCGAATGCCGCGGCCCCCTCCGCCCCGATGCTGCCGGACCTTCCTCCTCAGGGCGTGGATCTGGAAGGTGTCGTTGCTGAGGTAGAAAAAATGTATCTCCGGCAGGCCCTAGAGCGCGGCCGAAACTCTCAGCAGCGGGCCGCTGAACTGCTGGGTCTGACCCCCAGATCCCTGCGGTACCGCCTGCAGAAATACGGCATGCTGGGAAGCGGCGAGGACAGCGAAAACGCCGAGGGCGAATGAACATAGGCGCGCCGGATTCAGGTCACTCGCAGACATAAACGGTAACGGCATCCCCCACTTTCAGCACGGGAGGGCTGTCCCATCCATTCCACGCGAAGAGCTCTTTAAGGGTCACATTGTATTTTCTGGCGATCAGGGTAGGGTTCTGTCCCGGTTCCACCTTGTGCTGAATCTTTTTACCGGAGGTGGAAGCGGCCGCGCTGCCGCCAGCAGCGGATTTTTCAGAGGGGCTCCCCGAGGCGGGTACCTTGAGTTTCTGCCCCTCCCGAATCGTCCCCCGGGCATCAATCCCGTTCAGCGCGCACAGGGCGGCCACGGTAGTGCCATGGGCGGCAGCGATCGAGGAGAGGGTGTCGCCCCGTTTAACGCTGTACAGCGCCGCGCTTTTTCCTGAATCCGCCGCGGCCGCCTGCTGATTTCGGGCTGATGGCCGGGGCTGGGGCTCCGCCTCAGGATTCACGTTCCGGGCCACCTGCGCCTTCGCGAAACCCGGTATGGCCAGCCGGTCCCCCACGCGCAGCACCGAGTCGCGCTTCAGTCGGTTTGCCTCCAGCAGGCGGTCCAGGGAAACGCCGTATTGTTTCGCGATGGCGGAAGCCGTTTCACCGGCCTGGACCACATGGATCTGTGATCCAGTCCCGGAATCGGTCCCAGCCGCGGCGCGGTCGGTTTTTTGCTGTTCTTCCCCGACCTTCAGCTTCTGGCCGGGATAAATCGTGCTTTTGGCGTTCAGACCGTTCCAGGCGATCAGTCGGTTCACGCTGGTTCCGTAGCGCCTGGCAATGCCAGACAGGGTTTCCCCTTTGGCAACCGTATGGGTAACCGGCCGAGACGGCGCCGGCGCGGCCTGTATTTCAGCCGCGGCTTCCCGGGCCGCCTGCGCGGTACGGACGGCCTCAACCATTTCCGTCACGCGTGAAGTACCGCCGCCGACCTGTCCCGGGATCCGCAGGCGCTGTCCCACCCGGAGTATCGTATTTTTGGAGATTTTATTGGCTTTGGCCACCGCGTCCGCCGAGGTGTTAAACCTGGTGGCGATTTTGTGGAGGGTATCCCCTTTTCGTACCGTGTAGTACCCGCTCGAAGAGGCATCGGCCACATCATACGCGCTGACATCTTTTCCCGGCCGGACCTGCCGGAGCGCGACCAGCAGCGTCTCGCGCATCCCCCGCGGCACCCGCAGGTTCCAGGATTCTCCCGGAGGGGTTACCTTTCGGATGAGCTCGGGATTGTGCGCCTCCAGCGCATCGGGAGACAGGTTCATGGCAACCGCCAGATCCCGCAGGGCGTATCCTCCCGGCACCGGCACTTCCTCCGTTGGCGGCAGCGGAGCCGGCGCCCCTTTCGTGAACCCATGTTCACCGGGATTCCGGTTCACGATAATGTACGCGAGCAGCCGGGGGTAATATTTTTTGGTTTCCATCCGCATCTGGTCGCACACCGGCGGCGTGTAAATGAGTTTCCAGAAATCCCGCTGCCCGCCGGCTCGCCCGATCAGCCGTTTCAACCCGTTCTCACCCATGTTGTAGGCGCTGACCGCAAGCGCCCAGTCGCCATCAAATCCATCATGAAGGTCCCTCAGGTACGCGATGGCCGCCCGGGTAGATTTTCGCCAGTCGTTCCGCTCATCCACGTAACGGTCCACCCGCAGGCCGTAGTTTCTGGCAGTGCCCGGAATAAACTGCCACATGCCGCGCGCGCCGGCCGGCGACTGGGCCGTAAGCTGGAACATGCTCTCGACCATGGCGAGCCAAACCAGATCCTCGGGCATGCCCTCTTCCCGGAGCATCCGCCGGATCTCCGTTTCATAATAAACGGCCCTGTTCAGTCCCCGCTGGAACACCTCGGGATATTTGCCCTTCAATTCATTAATTTCAGCCACCACTTCCGGAGGATACGGATCAGGCACCACCAGCGGGGAATAGGCTCTGCGGGGCTTTCCGACCTGCGGATGCGGAGGTAACTCCCGTTCGTGGGCAATCCCGTCCCGGGGAGCGGGTTTAAATCGCTCGACCCTCCGGCCGGTGGAGGCGCACCCGTATAACAGCCCCATGACGCCGGCGATCAGGATCAGGCTGACTGAGGTCCCCCGTACCCGGATCCAGAACGGAACTTCCCGGTGCCTGTATCGGGACATATTCCGCGCCGGACTGGATGGTTGATCTGTCGGCATGATTTCTCCTTTGTTCCGGGGCTCTCGTCCAACCGTCCCCTGGACCGCCTATCAGTTTATACAATATATAAGGTGAGGTCAAGAAAAAATTCACACCAACCACAACTTATTGTGTTTTTATGGATGTAAGCGTACTTCCAAAAATCCGGATTGCAAAATGACAGCCGGGGTGGTATAATGACTAACCGGTCAGTCAGTAAGGAAAGCGCCATGAAAAAAACGCCTAAAAAACAGCAGCCTGTCCGATGGATCCGCTCGGGGGGCGGCCGCATGGCCCTGTATGAAGAGCTTGGACAGTACTTCACCCCGGACGGCCTGTTCATCGAGGACCGTTTCCGCAAACAGTTTGAAGCCCAGCTTCGGGGACAGCTGGAACGGGAAGGCGCGCAGCGCACCGCTGCATGGCTTTCTGAGCACCTGGCCGAAATCGTGGACTACCTGGACGAAAGGAACCTTGGCGCGCAGACGGTACGCCTGCTGCACACGGCAGTGGATGTGGCCGAGCGCCTGAAACTGGATCAGCTGAATCTGCCCTCTTCCCTGCTGCGCCGGGTGTTGGCGGCCGGATCCACCAGTACCGGCACAGGGGGAACACGGCGGCGGGAACCGGATGAGAAACGAAACCGAATTTTCGCGGCGGCGCTGGAAATTTTCAGCGAGCAGGGATTCCACAACGCCACCATGGACCAGGTGGCGGAACGTGCCGGAGTGGCCAAAGGCACCGTATACCGGTATTTTTCCAGTAAAGAGGAGCTGCTGCGGGAACTGTTCCGCGAAGCCGCGCGGGAACTGGCGGAACAGTTCCGGACATCCTTCGGCGGAGATGGGAACCTGCCGGAAATGGTGGAGACGTTTATCACCGCCTGGCTGCAGTTTATTGAACGGAACCCCACGCTCTACCGGATTCTGCAGACGGAAGGCGCCTATCTGGGCGGCGAAGGGGGTGCCGTTTTTTATGAAGAACTGATTGAAGCTTTTCCGATGGCGAAGGAACGGCTGGCGGCGCTGAACCGGTCCGGCGCCCTTAAAACGATGAATTTTCACACACTGGCCTTCGGGATTCTGGGTTTCATGGACGGTGTCGCCCGGAAATGGTACCGGTCAGGCATGTCCTACTCCCTGCGGGACGAACTGCCCATCATCCTGGAAACCCTGTTCAATGGAATCGTTCAGGAAGGCCCCGGGCGCAAACATTTCATACCGGGCGGCGGCGCCTGAACCAGGACCGCGCTCCGAAAGGCAATCCCATGGGACAGAACACACGGCTGCTGCTTACCTCGGTATTCGGGCCCTACGGGGTCAAAGATGAATGGGGAGAAGACCTGGGCTGCCAGATGGAACTGCTGAACAACCAGATCACCCGGTGCCAGGGCATCCACTCGCCCCGGCAGTCCTACTGGAGCTTTGCCCTGTACCTGATGGCTGAGAATGTTTCGGTTCCGACGACGGTGCTGGATTTTCCGCGGTGGGAGGATTTCACTCGGGAGGTGGAAACCGGCGGATACACGCACGTCGGCATCAGTTTCATCGTCCCCAACGTGCTGAAAGCGCGGCGAATGGCGCTGTATCTGCGTGAAAAACATCCGGAAATCCGGATTCTGCTGGGCGGCTACGGGACCATCATTCCCGATTTGGCAGAAATCGTGCCCCATGATGCTGCCTGCACCGGGGAAGGGGTTTCCTGGCTGCGACGCTACTTCGGCGAGGACGAATGCGCGCCGCTGCGGCATCCCGCCCTGGTGGGACCCGCGTCGGAGTACCTGTACGGCAAGAAACTGAAGCCCAGCGGAGGGATCCTGATGCCGGGGCTGGGCTGCGAAAACGGATGCGCGTTTTGCGTCACATCGCACAAATTCAACAAATGTTACGTGCCGCTGCTTCGGACTGGACGGGATGTTTTTGAGGCCTGCCTCCATGCCGACCGGGAAAAACGGCTGACCGGCTTCAGCGTGATGGATGAAAATTTCCTGAAGCAGCCGCAACGGGCCCGGGAACTGCTGGCGGAAATGGAAACACACGGGAAACCGTATGTGTTTGACCTGTTTTCATCGGCGGAGACCATACAGGCGCTGGGCGTGGACTTTCTGGTTCGCCTCGGGGTGCGCATGGTGTGGATCGGGGTGGAGTCCCGTTTCGCGACGCATCCCAAAACGCGCGGCATCGACCTGAAAGCTCTGATTCGGGACCTGCAGGAACACGGAATCATCGTGCAGGCTTCCATGATCCTGTTCCAGGACCACCACACCCCCGAGAACATCTGGGAAGATATCGACTGGGTTATTTCGCTGGAATCAAGCCTGACCCAGTTTATGAACTACACGCCCTACCCCGGAACGGCGCTGTACCGCGCCAAAGCGGAAGAAGGACGGCTAAAACCGGTGCACTACCGCCATCAGCACGGCCAGGGCGAACTGATTTTTGACCATCCGGCGTTTCCCGATCCCCGGGACCACGTCCGCATCCTGCGGGAGGCGTTCCGCCGGAAATACCTGCGCGGCGGCCCCGGAATCGTCAACATGGCCCATACCCTGGTCCGGGGCCTGATCCGCAACCGGCAGGATTATGAATCCCGCCGCCGGGCAAACCTGTGCTGGAACGCGGAACAGCTTCAGTATGTACCGGCGGAGCCCGGGCAATCCCCGGCGCCGGACCGGTTCATGCGGATGCGGCTGCTGATGTCCGCGCGGATGGCGGCCCGACTGCGTCCGGCGCTGCTTCCCGCGTGGGTGTTCGCGCCCAACCGGGCCGCACGTCGCAAAGCGGCGGAAACCATGCGGCTATACCGTAAAGCGCTGGGCCGGGCGTCGCTGGGCGACCATCTGAAAGGGATCGCGCTGGTGTTTACCGGCCTGGCGGAGTGGGCGCGGCTGGGATGGAACCGGCTGCGGGGCCGGGAGAGTATCGTGCGCCAGCCTCCCTGCCGGATCACCCGCTACCGCTGGACGGAAGCCCCGGCCGCCGCCACGGTCACCCGGGTTCTGGAAGACCTGCAGCGTACCGTACAGTCCCCGGAACCGGAAGAACAACAGTCTTAGGCGCTTCCCTCTGCCGTAGGCTGGGGCAGGGGAGGCACTTCCAGCGCATCATCCGCGTCCCGCGGGGTTTCCCGCCGGTCCGGCGTAATAAACGGCCTGCAGAGCATCACCGCGGCCACGCCAAAAAGGGCGGACAGGACAAAACATACGGCATAACCGGGCCGGCCGAGCAGATTGATCAAACCGCCGCTTAACAGGGGCGTAACGCCCAAAGCCAGAGAAGTCGCGACTGTCCAGGCCGCGGTATAGCCAACCCGGTTTTCATCAGGCACCCGGTTCAGCATGCCCCGGTTGGCCGCGACATTGAAAGCGGCATTGAAAACAGAAGCCGCCACAACCACCACAGCCGCGGAGGCCAGTCCGCTCATGCCGAACCCCATTTCCAGGGGAATGACCACGGCCAGCATGCTGTGGGCCGCCAGCGTGCGGGCCATGGCGCGTCCGCTGCCCACCCTGTCCGCCACCTTTCCCCAGCGGCCGATGGTCAGCAGGATCGCGGCCGCGCTGGCCGCGCTGACCGCCATGGTGATACTGTCATGGGCGCCCACCGCGTCCCGCAGGAACATTACGGCGGTGGAACTGAACCAGACCGTGGCGGAAATCCCCAGGGCGGCCGCCAGCATGTACCCGCGGAAGAGCCGGTCCCGGAAAGCCGCCGCGTAGGAATGGCTGTGCGGCTGGTCCGAAACGGCAGGATAGGCCGCCCCGCCGGGAATGCGCCGCAGCATAAGAAGGCTGAAGAATCCCATGCTGATGCCCACGGCGTAAATGAAGAGGAACTGCAGGATGCCGGGCCCAAACCGGTACAGCAGAGCTGCCTGGGCCAGCATGATGCCCACGTTGATCAGCTGGGTAAGGGCGGTTTCGGCGCTGAAATAGGTGGCCCGGCTGTCGGAGGGAACAATTTCATGAAGCCAGGGCAGCCACCCGCCGGCGCCCAGGGCGCGCATCAGGGAAAAACCGAAAATGGCGGCCAGCATGAGCGCCCAGGCAACAGGAGGGCCCTCGTACCGCATCGCAAGGGGGAGCAGGAAAATGCCGCAACAGATCACGTTCCGCCAGAACCAGGCCATCAGCATGACCCGTTTGGGCCCCATGCGGCGGATCAGATGGACTGTCACCAGGATCAGCAGCGAGGTAAACGGCAGAAAGGATAGCAGCATGCCGACAAAGAACTCCGGCATGCGGATATGCCGCGCGAGCAGGACCATAACGGGCCCGATGATGTTCTGCCACGAGACAACATTAATGGCCACGAACACCAGGAACAGCCGCGGGGCGTACTCCAGCCGGCGCAGGTCGCCCACCAGCGGCAAACGTCCGGACAGGCCGCGGCGCTGTTGTGCGTCCCCGTCGGTCATACTTCAATTTCAGCCACGGATTCCACCACCCGGGTGGGCCGATAGGGATACCTGCCGATCTGGTTTTTCGCGGTGACGCCGGTGAGCACCAGAATGGTCTCCATGCCGGCCTGAATGCCCGCGATAATATCGGTATCCATGCGGTCGCCGACCATGACGGTGTTCTGGGAATGGACGTTCAGGTAGTTCATGGCGGCCCGCATCATCAGGGGCGCGGGCTTTCCGATGAAGAGCGGCGCGCGGCCCGTGGCCTTTTCGATCATGGCCGCGACCGCGCCGCAGGCGGGGGCGATGCCGCTTTCGGTAGGCCCTGAAGGGTCGGGATTGGTGGCAATGAACCGGGCGCCCGCCGCCACCAGCTGAATGGCCCGGGTAACCATCTCCAGGTTAAGCGACATGGTCTCCCCGAGGACCACGTAATCCGGTTCGTGGTCGGTGATGATGTACCCGGCCTCGTGCAGGGCGCTGGTCAGGCCGCTGTCGCCGATCACATAGGCTGTGCCGCCCGGCGCCTGGGAACGCAAAAACTGGGCGGTAGCCATGGCAGAGGTGAAAATGCGGTCAGCGGGGATATCCAGCCCCACCGCTTTCAGGCGATGGGCCAGATCTCCCGGAGTGAACATGGGATTATTTGTAACGATCAGGAATTTGGCGTTCCGTTTTCGGAGGCGGTCCACAAATTCCTGGGCGCCGGGAATCGCGGTCCGTCCCCGGACCAGGACGCCGTCCATATCTATAAGGTAATTTTTGGGCTCATTGGCAACATTTCGGTTCTGCATACACAACAGTCCTTAACATGGGGTTTGGGACTCCGCCAGCACCGCGCGGAAGGCTTCGACCGCCCGGCGGAGGCCGGCATCATCAATGTCCCGGTGGAAAACCACCCGGATCCTGTCCGCCGCGACGGCCAGGACCAACACGCCGCGCTGCCGCAGCCGATCCACCACGGCCCGCGCGTCCCGCACCTGGAGATACACCATATTGGTCGGCGAAGGCATGGGGAAAACCGCGCCCTCCCGCTCCAGGGCTTCTCGGAATTCCCGGGCGCGCCGGTGGTCTTCGCCGAGGTCCCGAAGGTGATGCTCCAGCGCGTACAGGCCGGCCGCGGCCAGCACGCCCGCCTGCCGCATCCCCCCGCCCAGCATCTTGCGGAAAGCCAGGGCCCGGGCGACGGTTTCCCGGGGACCGGCCAGCAGGGAACCGGCCGGCGCCCCCAACCCCTTGGACAGGCAGAAGGACACCGTATCGCACGGGCGGGCCAGCCGGGCCGCTTCCACGCCGAGCGCGACCGCCGCATTGAATATGCGCGCGCCGTCGCAGTGCACGCGCAAGCCGTGCTCATGGGCCACCGCGCAAAACGCCTCGGTTTCCTCAACGGTGTAGCAGGCGCCGCCGCCGCGGTTCACGGTATTCTCCAGGGAAGCCAGGGTAGTGTTGGCCAGATGGGGGTCATCGCTGACCACGATACGGCCGCGCAGCGTTTCCGGAGTGATTTTCCCCCACTGCCCCGGAAGGGTGATCGGCAGGAGCCCGCCCACCATGGCCAGGTTCGCGCGTTCGTAACGGAACGGGTGGGCGTCCTCGCTGAGGAGCACGGCATCTCCCGGCCGGGTCTGGGACAGGAAGCCGAGCAGGTTGGCCATGGTGCCCGTGGGCACGAACAGGGCGGCTTCCTTGCCCAGCATTTCGGCCGCAACCGCCTGCAGCCGGTTCACCGTGGGGTCCTCGCCGAAGACGTCATCCCCCACTTCGGCATCGGCCATGGCACAGCGCATGCCCGGAGAAGGCCGGGTAACCGTATCGCTCCGCAGGTCCACAATGTCGGTGTCAGAATATATACTCATGGCGCGACCACTTTCCGCAGATCACCCTCCCGCATCCGGTTACCGGATTAATTCCGCCGGCCCCCGGATGGTTTCTCCGCGTTTCCCGGGGGATCACTGGACTTTGAGCAGGTGATAATTTTTCTTTCCCGTCCGGAGCACGGCCAGCGAAGCGGTGAGCAGGCATTCCGCGTTCCAGGGGAAATCCTCGCGGTCTATTCTTTCCCCGTTGAGGTAAAGCCCGCCATTCCGGATAAGCCTGCGGGCCTCACCCTTGCTGCTGAACACGCCGGCCTCGGCCAACACGTCCACCAGGGCGCCCGCTCCGAACCGCTCCCGGGGGATCGTGGAACTGGGCGCCTCCTCGAACACCTCGAGCAGCGTGGGCTCATCGAGGCCGCGCAGGTCGCCGCCAAACAGGGCCGCGGTGGCCCTGAGCGCGCCCTGGAGGGCGTCCGGGCCGTGGACCATGCGGGTTACTTCTTCGGCGAGTTTTTTCTGGGCCTGGCGCAGGTGCGGCGCTTCGGCATGGGCCTGTTCGAGGGCTTCGATTTCCTCCTGTTCCAGGAACGTGAAATAGCGCAGGTACCGGCCGACATCGGCATCCGCCTGGTTGATCCAGAACTGGTAGAAACGGTAAGGGGATGTTTTGGCGGGATCGAGCCAGACGTTTCCGCTCTCGGTTTTGCCGAACTTGGAGCCGTCCGCCTTGGTGACCAGGGGAAAGGTCAGGCCGTAGGTTTCCGCGCCTGTTTTGCGCCGGATCAGGTCGATGCCGGACACGATGTTGCCCCACTGGTCGCTGCCGCCGATCTGCAGGCGGCACCCGTAATGCCCGTGCAGGTGGAAGAAGTCGTAGGCCTGCAGGAGGCTGTAGGAAAATTCGGTGAACGACATGCCGTGCTCGCGATCTTCAATCCGCTGGCGGACGCTCTCCCGGGAAAGCATGACATTGACCGTAAAGCACTTGCCCACATCCCGCAGGAAATCAATCAGTGGCAGGGCGCAGAGCCAGTCGGCATTATTGAGCAGCAGCGCGGCATGGGCGCCTTCAAAATCGAGGAAGCGTTCGAGCTGGCGGCGGATCCCCTGGGCGTTCAGCTCGACCTGCTCCCTGCTGAGCATGGCCCGTTCCTGGGCCTTGAAACTGGGGTCTCCGATCAGCCCCGTCCCTCCGCCCACCAGGGCGATGGGCCGGTGGCCGGCCCGCTGGAAATGGGCGAGCCCCAGGATCGGCAGCAGGCTGCCGATGTGCAGGCTGTCCGCGGTGGGGTCAAAGCCGCAGTACAGGGTAAAAGGCTTTTCCCGTTCCAGCAGTTCGGGCAGCGCGGGATCGGTGTACTGGTTCACGAACCCGCGCCAGTTCAAGGTATCAAACAGGATTTTCGCGCTCATGTTTGTATTCCGCCGGACTGGATTGACACAGAAAATTCAAGGCCGCCCCGCTGCTACAATGGTATCAGAATCCCGGCTTTTCCGCCAATATTCCACCCGGGTCGATCCCCCGGAGCCCGCCCGGCGCGGCCGAGGAAACGCGGCCCAAACCGGCCGAAACAGTTGCCGCGGCCGGAGGCCCGGTTATAGAATAAGGTTCTCACCATCAACCATATAAGGAGTGGAGGTAATGTCAGCACAGCGATTTTATGCCGGATGTTCCATGTTGTTTCTTATCGGCCTGGTTCTGTTCCTGGGAACGGTTCCGGGCACACAGGCCGCAGCCGAAAAACTCCGGACGGAAAATATCATTTATGTCATGATGGACGGCGTCCGGGTCCAGGAGATGTTCGGGGGCGCGGACGAGGAACTGCTGCCGAAAGAAGGCGGCGCGGCGGAGCTGGTCCGGATGCGGTACTGGCGGGAAACGCCGGAAGCCCGCCGGGAAACCCTGATGCCCTTTATCTGGAAGGTGATGGCGAAAGAAGGCCAGATTCTGGGCGACGAGTCTAAAAACGCAGGCGTGATGGTCACCAACGGGCTGAATTTTTCGTATCCCGGCTACAGCGAGACCCTGTGCGGCGTGGCGGATCCGCGGGTAGACAGCAACAAAAAAATCCCCAACCCCAACGTTAACGTCCTGGAATGGATCAACAGCCAGAAGAAATACCGGGGCAAGGTGGCGGCCTTCGGGGCGTGGGACCTGTTTCCGTTTATCCTGAACCGGGACCGGTCGGGCCTGCTGGTCAACGCGGGCTATGAGCCGTTCACCCAGGGGAAAATTACCCCGGCCATGGCCGTGCTGAACCGGTGCAAGGAGAATACAATCCGCTACTGGGGCGGAGAACCCTTTGACGTGTTCACGTACGAAACGGCGTATGAATATTTCAAAACGGCCAAACCGCGGGTGCTGTTCGTGTCCCTGGGCGAGCAGGACGAATGGGCCCACGGCAACCGGTACGACCTTTACCTGCAGTCCATTCAGCTGGCGGATAAGTGCATCCGCGAACTCTGGGAAACCGCCCAGTCCATGCGCCAGTACCGGGGGCGGACCACGCTGATCATTTCGACGGACCACGGCCGGGGCCTGGGACCGGCCTGGACCGGCCACGGGAAAGACCACCCCAATTCGGCCAAAATCTGGATGGGGTTCATGGGCCCGGACACGCCGGCACTTGGGGTGCGGGAAAACACGGGCACCATCAAGGAAGCCCAGATGGCGGCCACGGTTGCCGCGTTCCTGGGCCTGGATTACCGCCAGGGCGTGCCTAACGCGGAACCGCCGGTTCCGGGCGTAATCGGCAGCGCGCGGTAATCACGCGTCAAACCGGAAAATCGCTTTCCTCGCCGGATGGGTCGGACTTGGATGACGCATCCTGGGTCCTGGCCATCCGGGCGGCCAGTTTTTCCCGCAGGCGACCGGCCTGCTTAAGCGCCGGTTCATAGTTCGGATTGATCTTGAGCACCTGTTCCATATACTGCAGCGCTCTGGCATAGTCCCGCTGCCGCATGTGGCAGATGCCGATGTTGTAGCGGGCGGCGCAGATTTTTTTCATCAGCCGCCGCTCGTCTCCCCCTTTTTCCTCTTTGGCCACTTCCAGGTAATACTGCAGCGCGCGGATATAATTGTGCCGCTCGAAATAGAAATCGCCGAGCACTTCCTGTTTGGGCAGGCCGCTGTCGGCTTTCAGGCGCGCGTAGGCTTCGAATTCTGTTTTGAGCCGCTGCCGGTATTCCTCGGCGCGGTAGAGGCCCGTGAGCGCGTCCCGTTCGACAAGAATGCCGAGGTTGTTGCCGCGCTCATCCTGGGGAACCACGTAAAACCGGGGCTCTTCCAGAGACCGCGCGGAAGAAGCATAGGCCGAAATGATTTCGCCATCGACGAATTCGAGGACCACGGGCAGCGATCCCTCCGGGATCACGTGGGGAAACATGGCCGGATCGAAACGGCCGTCAAAGCTTTTAACGTAAAAGACGCCCTTGAGCTCGGCGAAGGGCACTTTAATGGATTTGCCGAGGGAGACGTTATTCCGGTCCACCAGGTCCAGGACAAAGGAATCGGCGTTTTTATTCAGGCTGAGGGAGAACCCGTAGAGGATTCTGCCGTTCCTGGCGTGGACCACCAGGCGCTGGCGGAGCCGGCGTTCGGTATTTTCCTGCCGCTCATCATCCCGCCTGGAAAAGAACGTTGTGATCGGCATCGGGCATTCGCTCCTGTAATGCCTCGCGCCATCCTTCCGAAGTTATTATAGCACAATACGCAATTTTTCAACCTTGAAAACATCGTTTACCATATGCGTTATGGAAGTAGATAATATTTCCGGAGTTTTGAATCATAATGGTAGAATATGACCGCTGATTCTGGGGAGAAATATTGATGAATACACTTCGGATCGGTTTTGTGGGCCTGGGCGGCATCTGCCGCCAGCGGCATGTGCCGGGACTGAAAAAGCTGCCGGGGATCGAGCTGCGGGCGGTGGCGAACCGGACCCGGGAATCGTCTGAGAAAGCGGCGCGGGAATTCGGCATTCCGGTGGTGTGCGACTCATGGCAGGAACTGGTGGCGCGGGATGATATAGATATTGTGTTTGTAGGGACCTGGCCCTACCTGCACCGCGAGGTGTCGGTGGCGGCGCTCCAGTCGGGAAAACACGTGTTCTGCCAGGCGCGGATGGCCATGGATCTGGAAGACGCCCGGGCCATGCTGGCGGCAGCCCGGCAGTCCGGAAAAGTGGCCGGCCTGTGCCCGGTGCCGTTCGGCCTGAGCGTGGACAGGACCGTGTTCCGGCTGCTCCAGGAAGGCGCCATCGGCAACCCGCGGCACGTATGCGTCCACAGCACACAGTCCACCTGGCGGGACCCGTCGGCCCCCGTAACCTGGCGCAAAGACCACCGCCTGTCGGGCCTGAACATGCAGACCCTGGGCATGTGGATTGAGGTCCTGCACCGGTGGCTGGGCATGACGCGGTGGGTCAGCGCGGAAACCCGGATCTTCACGCCCCGGCGCCCGGACGGCCAGGGGGGGGAACTGGAAATCCGGATCCCGGACCAGATCACGGCCCTAGCCGGCTTCGACCATGAAGTCACCGCGGGGTATTTCATCTCCGGGGTATGCGACCGGACGGAAGAGACGCTCATGCTGTTTGGCGACCGGGGGGTCATGCGGTATGACGCCCTGGCAGACCGGCTGACCGTCTCCGGAACCCGCCGGGACCAGGTGATCACGCCGCTTCCGGAAGAGGCGTATGACGTCCAGAACTGGCGGGTGGAAGCGGATTTCATCGCCGCGGTCCGCGAGGGAACCCCCTACCATCCCGATTTCGAGGACGGCATCCGGTACATGGCGGTAATCCAGGCCATGTACGACAGCGCGGCCAGCGGCCGGCGCGAGGAAATCCGCTGTGACTGGCCCTGAGGAGCCCTCCCCGGAAAACCCTCTTTTGCCGGAAGAACCGCCGGATCCCGAAGCGGAGGCCCGCCAGGCCCTGATCCGGGAGCTGGGCCGGAAATGGCAGGTGGCCCTGGATCATTCCCTGCCCGGCCAGGATGAGCAGGCTTCGTTTGAAGAAGCGGTACGGCGCGCGCTGGCCCGGCGGGTGCTGGAGATGATGCTGAACCGCCCCAACCGTCTGATGACCGCACTGTACGTGCTGGACATATCGGAACACGCCTTCCGGGAGGCAATGGCCGGAGGCAGCACCCCCGCTGACCAGGCCTATGCCCTGGCCGGGGTAATTCTGGACCGCGAACTTCGCAGGGTCCTGACCCGGCTCCGTTACCAGCGCCGGCGGGAACGGCCGCCAGCCCTGCCGGAACATCCCGGCCCGGAACAGCAGGACTCCGCCGGCTGACCGGTCAGAATTCCAGGGAAACCCAGCCCGCGCCAAAATCCCAGGGGCGGGGCTCCGGCGGGAGGGAAAAATCCAGCCGCAGATAGGTGCCATAGTCAATGACTATGCCGTATATGCCTTCCAGGGGCTTGCCGTCGGCCATGGCCAGCAGCAGCACCCGCAACAGCCGCATGGACCGGACGTCTTCGCTGTCCTGGCTCAGCGCCAACCCCCGCCGGTAGAGCTCATCCGGGATCCCGGACGACAGGCTGCAGCGGAATACCCATTTCTGCTCCCCGCTGCCATCCGTAAATTTTACCCGCACCCAGGTTGGCACAAGATCCACCCGCTTGGGATAGGCAACCGGATCCGCCTCATATCTGCCTTCCACCTCGAGAGATCCGAAGGAAAACCGCCGGTCCAGCGTGAAACGCCTGTATTTGAAGTCCACGCTTCCGAAATCATTGCGCCACTGGCCCACGTAAAGGGTCCAGTCCGGCGGAAACAAGGAACATCCCCCCATACAAAGCATAATCCCCCCCAGCAACAGCCACCATGCGCCAGAGCGCAACCCCGCCCCCCATTGTTTATGAATGGGCCTTCGAAAACCAGCCCACCCGCGCGCGCTGTGCACCATAATAAACCCCTTCGTCCACATTCCGCGGCCGCTGGCGGTTATTGTTTCACGCGGCATGGCGGCGAAGCAACGTGATCAGCTTCCACGCCGCATCGGCCCACCGCAGGGACTCCACGGCGCGGCGTTCCCGCGCGGCCCGGCGTGCCGCCATATCGGGGGATTCATCCAGCAGCATCCGCACGGCCCGGGCCAGGGAGGGCTCATGGGCGGGATCACAAAAGGCCAGGGCATCCGCGTCCCATTCCACGGCGGCTCCCGACCGGACCGCCAGGATACGGGCGCCGGCCCGCAACGCGCACAGGAGATCCAGGCCGGCATAATCCTCACGCGCCGGCCAGCATACCACCGCGGCATCCGCGAAAATCCGTTCAAGATACGCCTGGGGACACTGTTCCAGCCACAGCATCGGCCCCAGGTCTTCCGGATCCCCGCCGTCCTCCGGGAATGGGCGATCCCCCACCACCACCAGGGAACCGGGCAGAAGATCGGCATGCTTCTTCCGGAACCGGAGGAACGCCGGCCAGAATTCTCGGGTATGGCGGTTCAGGAGATACACGACATACGGCGGAGCAACCACGGGCCCGGAGGCGGGCACGGCGGCCGGTTCAGGCAAACCGGGCGGAATGACGGCAATCCGGTCGAACCCCACGTCAAACAGTTCGGCGAACCGTTTCTGAAAGGCCCGTGAGGGGCCAAAATAGTCTATGGCATTGCGGACCACCGCCCGTTTGAGCGAAGGTTGGGGACCTTTGGGCGGAGGCGCCGCCTGCAGGGGCAAGGGCCAGTCCAGCATATCGGCCCCGAACAGGACCGCCCGGACATTCCAGGGAAGATACGGCGCCAAGCGAAACGGGGCGATAACCAGGTCCGGCTCCAGGCGCCGCAGCGCCCGGGAACAGATGAACCCCCACCCCGCGGGCCATATTCCCGGCCCGGGAAGCTGGATTACTTCAAGACCCTGAAACAATGCCGCGCCATCCGCATCGGCCAGTACGCGAAACGTAATGGAGGGATCCTGGGCGGCAGCCTCCCGCAACAGCGCGGCCAGGTAGCGCGCCTCAACCGGGGGCACCAGAAGGGTTCCTTTTCGGCGGCCACGGACCGGCCCGGCCAGCGCCGCGACATTCAGGGTTGTATTATCCGCCATGATGAAAGCGTCCCGGAACGATAAAACAGGACAACCATATGGCGCGCATTATACCGTTTCAGCGCCAGGCGCGCCCTACGGCAGCGTCGGGAATTTCCAGTACCCGAAAACACGCGGCGCAGTCCCCACCCCAGCGCGCCTGCCGCAGAGCCAGTGGATCGCGCGCCGAAATTCAGTCCGCCGGCGTCAGTCCGAAATGCCCATCGGCCGATCCTGGAAAATACGGATGTCCATGGGTTTGAGGTCTTCGGCGATTTTGGGTCGGAATGCCATCTGGGCCAGAATATCCCGTTCCAGATCGATGCCGGGGGCGATCTCCGTGAGCACCAGGCCATCCGGGGTAAGCTGGAAGACGCAGCGTTCCGTAACGTACAGCACTTTGTTGCCGGTTTTGGCGGCCTGTTTTCCGCTGAAGGTGATCTGGTCCACTTTTTCAACAAATTTGGCCATGGCGCCTTCCTGTTCCACGCACAGGCCATCATCGGTGATCGCGACTTTGGCGCCCTTGGCGCGGAACTCGCCGCAAAAGATAACTTTTTTCGTGTTCTGCGTGATGTTGATGAAGCCGCCGCACCCGATGGCCACCGGCCCCAGTTTGCTGACATTGACGTTGCCTTCGACGTCGACCTGGGCCATGCCGACACAGGTGGCGTCCAGCCCGCCGCCATCGTAAAAATCGAACATGGCCGCCTGGGACATAAAGGCCACCGGATTTTTGGCGGGCCCGAAGTTTTTCCCGCCCTGGGGCAGCCCGCCCAGCACGCCTACCTCGGTGTTGAGAATGATGGACTCCAGCCAGCCTTCCTCGAAGGCCACCTGGGCGACGCCGGTCGGCACGCCGACACCAAGATTGACCACCATGCCCGGCTTCAATTCCAGCGCGGCCCGGCGGCAGATGACCTTTTCCCAGTTCATCGGCATGGGCTCAATTTCTTTGTCGAGGTCCACGCGCGCTTCGCCGGTATAGCTGGGATCGCGCTGGACAAAAAGCGTGTGGGGATGCGCTTCCGGGGAAGACGCCACCACAATGTAGTCCACGAAAAGCCAGGGAATCTTCACCGCGTGGGGCGACGCGGGGGTGTCGGAGACCCGCGCGACCTGGGCGATCACGAATCCCCCGGAATTTTTTACCGCCATGGCGCCTTCCAGATTTTCCATGCAGATGGCCTCGTCCTCAAAGGTAATGTTGCCCATGGGATCGGCCGTGGTGCCGCGGACGATGCCGACATCCGGTTTGAACCCCTTGTAAAAGAGCATCTCCTCGTTGTCGATGGAGACCACCTCAACGATATCTTCACACTGGCGGGTTCGTTCGTTCATCTTGCCGCCTTCAACGCGGGGATCCACGAAGGTGTGCAGGCCGACTTTGGTAAAGAGTCCCGGGCGGCCGGCCGCGATTTCCCGGTACAGCTGGCACATGACCCCCTGGGGAAGGTTGTAGGCTTCCACCTGGTTGGTGGCGATCAGTTTCACCACCTCGTGGTTCAGCCCGAAGTGCGCGCCGATGACGCGTTTCATCAGACCCGGATAATCGAAATGGTTCATGCCCTTGCGTTCAGGGCTGAACGGGCCCAGGCCGGCAGCCCAGACCAGCGTAAGGTCTTTCGGGGATCCGGTTTTTTCGAATACCCTGTAAAAAGCCGGATAGATTTCCTCCGACGGCATGGGCACTACCAGCACTGTCGCGCCGTCCGGAATTTTCGCCACCGCTTCATCCGCTGTTACAATCCGGGCCATTGTCATTCCTTTCTAGTCGCAGTTAAATGTCCGCAATGCGCGCTGTCCGGGCCGATTCCGCTCGGGAGCCGACCGCCGCCGGAGAAATCTCCCCTGTTCCATAAGCATGCCTGATTTGCGCAGCTTAACGCAAGCTGTTGAGTCTATCGCAGAATGATCAGAATTCGAGTTTGCGGTTGCAATCCCAAAATTAAGGCAGGTGATATCCGTTACCGGGCGCTGCGAAGCATCGGTGTTTTCCCCGGACGGCTTTACATCCCGCAAGGCTCCCTCCATCAACGCGACACCGGCCAGCAAAGGATGCCGAAAAATTGCATCGGGAAAACAAAACGTGTATAATAAGGCCGCTTCGTTCCCGACACGAAGATCATCCCTTACGTGGGGTCGTAGCTCAGTTGGGAGAGCGCTTGAATGGCATTCAAGAGGTCCGGGGTTCGATCCCCCGCGGCTCCACCATTTTCCTTCCTTCCCGTTCACGCAGGGGTAATCCGGAACTCAGCATTTCCGCCGGCGTTTTCATTTGAACCGTTACCGTACGCCGAATTATAGTTTTCGATAAAAGGGTCCCCTCCCGCCGCATGGCGGAAACAAGGAGCAAAAAGATGAGCATCGTGACGCGTCGGGATTTTCTGGTTGGCGGTACGGTTACGGCGGCGGTGTCCACGTTCGCGGTGTTGCGGACCGCGCGCGGCGAGTCGGAGGCAAAACTGCGGGTAGGCCTGGTGGGGTGCGGGAAACGCGGCCTGGGAGCGGCCCGGAACTGCGTGGACGCGGCGGCCAATGTCTGCATAACAGCGGTCGGCGATGTGTTTCCGGAACGGGCCCGGGAAGCCATGCAAAAAATGGCCGCCTAGAGAGACAAGGCCGACGTGACGGCGGACCGATGCTTTGCGGGGTTTGACGCCATCCATGGCGTGCTGGACAGCGGCGTGGACATTGTGCTGCTGTGCGCGCCGCCGGCATTCCGGCCGGACCATTTCGAGGCGGCCGTGGCCAAAGGGGTGCACGTGTTCATGGAGAAACCGGTGGCGGTCTGTCCCGCGGGAGCGCGCCGGATGCTCCAGGCCGCGGAACTGTCGGAACAGAAAGGCCTGAAGGTCGCCGCGGGCACCCAGCGGCGCCACCAGCCGCCTTACCGGTACCTGATCGAGCAGATTCATCAGGGGGCGCTGGGCGAAATTGTTGCCGCGTCCGCCTACTGGGTGGGGGATTATGACTATTATCCCGGCGTGCCCCGTGAACCGGGGTGGTCTGACATGGAATGGCAGCTGCGGAACTGGAACTATTTCACCTGGCTGTCCGGTGACCATATCGTGGAGCAGCACGTGCACAATCTGGACGTGGTGAACTGGGCGCTGAAAAGCCATCCCGTGAAGTGCCTGGGCATGGGAGGACGGCAGCAGCGTACCGATCCGGTGTACGGGCACATTTTCGACCATTTTTCCGTGGAATATGAATATCCCGGAGGCATCCGCGTGCAGAGCCTGTGCCGGCAGATGAAGGATACGGATAAACGGGTGGAAGAATACATCACGGGAACACTGGGGTCCGGCCACCCCGGTAAAGGGCTGACCCTGCGCGACGGGCGGACTATCCAGTATGCCGGTGAAAACGCGGATCCCTATGTGCTCGAACACACGCACCTGATCGAGGCCATCCGCCAGGATCTGCCCCTGAACGAGGCCCGACAGGTCACGGAAAGCACGCTGACCGCCATCATGGGACGGATGTCAGCCTACACCGGGAAAGAGGTCACCTGGGACTTTGTCCTGAAGGAATCTAAACTGGACCTGACGCCGCCGAAGCATCCCGAGATGGGAGATGTCCCGGTGCCGCCGGTGGCCGTGCCTGGGGAAATGCCGCTGATCTGAAGTTCCGCGCCGCGGAGAGCAAAAACCCTATTGGCGGGCATCAAACGCCGAACTGGCGCAGGTGGTGGTCGAAATGGATCACGTGCATCCGGTCCCAGTCGTCCACGGTCATGGGCCCGAACAATGGGTGGTCGCGGGGGATAAATTCATCCGCCTGGACGAGGTTCACGTAATCCTCCAGGATGGCGCGCAGGGTTTCATCGTCGCCGGGCTCCTGCAGCACGATTCCCCGGCGCCGGTATGCACTGGGAAGCTGAACATTGCGCGGCATGCGGATCCACCCTCCCAGCAGGACCGGCTTGACCAGGGTCCGGGTCAACCAGTTGTGCAGGGGCGGCAGTTCCGGTGACCGGCCCATGGAATAACGCACGGCCCAGATCAGGTGCCGCACCATGGCGGCCCGGTCCATCTTCCCCCACCGGGGCGCGGCGTCAGGCGGAATCCGGTCCAGGCGCCGGAAGATTTCTTCAATCAGATCGTTGTCGAGGTGTGGCAGCGACACGTTATGGCCTCCTGCCGGAACGGGAATCGCGCCACAGGGGAACACCCGGCGGCAGCGCGGCGCGCATGTCCGTTACGGCTATATCCGGACCGCAGGAATCGAAAGTCTCGACCAGGGCAGTTACTTCAGGCCGCGGCGCTGAAGCTGTAACATTGCGGATATCAATGAGATCCGCGTTTTCAATCCGAATCAGCGGCGCCTCCCTGGGCGGAACAGCCTGAGGCGACTGGATGATCCCCAGCGTATCAATGGATACATCCTCCACCGAAGTGAGGGATACGGCTGAACCCATCGGATTGAGCACCCGGTTATTGTTCAGCGTGAATACGCCGCAGGCCCTGTCCCGCGCCGGCCCGGCCAGCGACCATGTGCCGATCTGAATCGCCGCGCCCCATGGACTGACCCCGTAATGCGCAGAGCGGCCGCAGTCCCTGAGGATGTTTCCGGCAATCCGGATCCGGGACGGCAAAACGCCTTCCGGCCAAAAGGGATCATTTCCGATTACGATGCCGCATCCGCCAAGCTGATCAAGCAGGTTGTTTTCCACCAGGCCGTCGGGCGCCTTAAGCATCAGGCCGTACCGCCGATGGGCGGCCATCAGGTTGCCCCGGATTTCGAATCCGCTTCCGCACCGGCTCATATTATAGACGGCGTCGCCCTTCTCCGGAAGGCCCCGCGGACGCACCGCCGGTACGGGACGGTCCAGCACCACGCGCAGGCGCGGCGCGCCATCACCACCGGGAACCTGTTCCACCGCGGAAACAACCGCCTCGCCGGTTACGGCTCCCGCCTGTTCGTCGAAGAAAATCAGCCGGTCATTCGCGCGGATTTCATTCCGGGCGTCCGCCACCAGCACGCTGTCGCTCAGCCGGTCCACCACCCTGCCCGGGTAGTAATAGATGTTTACGGCGTCATCCGCCATATAACGGAATACGCAGTTGAGGATTCGGGGACCGATTTCCATCTGCTGGCAGTGCACGCCGTCGGCATCGGTGGAAATCAGCCTTCCGGAATCGGCCGGCACCGTCACGATAACGCCCTCGCAGGTAACCGGCCCTCCCCCCACCATGCAAACGGCCAGGGACGGTGAGGCGCAGATGGTTACGTTATACGCGCCGCCTCCCCGGCAGTGCTGGAACAGGACGGCCGCCCCCCGGCCATGACGGGCCAGATGCACAAAACGATCGCCCGGCTTCAGGGCATTCAGCGCGGTTTTGTATTCGGGCTCCACCCATACCCGCCAGACCGAACGGGCGATCTGCCGCCAGGTTTTAAGCATCAGATGATCCGGCGCGCCCCGTTTCAGCAGCGGGGCGTCGCGTTCGAAAATCATGCCCCACTGCCCGTAGGGTTTAGGCGCATCCGCAAACCAGGGCTCCGAAAGCGCGGGAAACCCCGGATCCACGGCAAAATCGAACCACCCGTCGTCCCGATTCACCACCAGGGCGCGCCCCTGGGTAAAGGGCAGCGGATCATAGTCGATGCAGAGGCGCTCAACACGGGTATCCCTGCAGCTGATGAAATGCAGGCCGCCGTGCCGGGGGCTGGTAATCAGCAGGCGTGTGGCATTCGCGCCGCGGCCGCGTATCGTTACCCTGTCGAGATCCCGGAAAGTCACCGCGCCAGGCTGAGGGCTGTTCTCCACGCCCAACCGGTAGGTTCCGGCGTCCAGCTCCAGGATTGCGCCGGGGGATTTCATCAGCGCTTCCGCCGCGCGGTGAAACGCAACCGTGTCGTCCTGTCCGTCATCCGGTACCGCGCCAAAATCGGCCACCTGCCACACGGCCGGCCCCGCGGCTTCATCGGATCCCCGGGCATACCCCCAGCCTGCCAGCAACAGCAAGGCGAGGCAAAACGCCCTGTATTTCGGTCCGCCAACAGTCAGCATCCGATATCGCACACGGCCCATCAGAAGACGCATTCAAGGAATCATTTCACCGCGTTTATGGGCATAATACCATGCGGGTTTGACGGATTCCCCATCGAGCGCGTCATGAACCATGTCGGTAAGGATATCCAGCGCGGCGTCAAACCAGATTCTTCCCTGCTGGGGAGAAGCGGTCAGCTGAGGAGGTGAGCCCTGAATCCCCTGGATACCGTAAGCCGGATCATCCAGCGCCGGCAGCCTTACGAGCGACGGATGCAGGCGCATCATCAGGGAAGTCTCGAGCGTGCTTCCCAGCTCCGCGCAGACGCCGCCTTTCAGGATTTCCCAAAGCGTAGTGCATATGACGCTGTTTCCCGGCAG
Source organism: Candidatus Hydrogenedentota bacterium (assembly GCA_029776995.1). Lineage (GTDB taxonomy): Bacteria > Hydrogenedentota > Hydrogenedentia > Hydrogenedentales > CAITNO01 > JAGPFE01. Next base: position 19,495 of record JAKOTZ010000197.1, on the reverse strand, counting down.
GATTCCGTCCGGAATACCGGATAACGCGAAACTGCCGAGGTCCCGGCAGGGCGGGCCGAGAACGATAACCAGGCGGAAACCGCATTCCAGCATCCCGCTGACGGCATGGTTTACCACGGCCGCGGCGGATTCGGATTCCGGAAAGGGAAGCGCCGGAAAAAGCATGCCGCCGAACCGTTTCAGCAGGTGTTCGCCCGCGGCGGCGGTTATTAAAGGATCGGTGCCGTAGGGGAGATGATATCCGTGGAAGCAGGTCGATCCGAGCGGGAGCAGGGCAATTGGCAGATGCTCCAGCACGCGCCGCCACTCCTGGGCCGTGGCGGTCACGGCATGGAAAACCGGCGGCCGGGAACTCATGGGCTGACAGGCCTACTCCGCCGGCCGGTCCGCGATCCAGAGCCGGGTCTGGGGGGTAATCGGCACGGCCCGTCCCGGCCTGAACCCGGCCGCATCCGTCCAGGCGGCGGTATCCGCAAAGGTATACGTATCTCCGGCAGGGGTATGCACGAGCATCTGGAGCGCGAACATCAGGCCGTAAGGCGGACCGGAACGGTCGTTTTCGAGCAGAAAATCCTTGATGATCAGCGTTCCGCCGGGCATCAGCGCCTGGAAAGCGGTCCGGACCAGTTCCGCGTTCTGTTCAAAGCTGAAGCTGTGAATGATATTTGACATGAATACCAGGTCGTAAGGTCCCTCCCACGGCACGGTGAAACAGTCGCCGGGAATGAAGGCGATGCGGTCGGCCAGGCCGGCGGCGGAGACTTCCTCCCGGGCAATGTCAATGACTTCGGGGCGGTCCAGGAGGGCGGCCCGCATGGCTGGGTGACGCTGCAGGAATGCGATGGTGTAGGTGCCCGGACCGCCGGCCAGGTCCAGCATGCAGCGGTAGCGGCTCAGGTCAACGGCATCCAGCACCTGGGCCGCGCTGAGCGACGCAATGTTTTTCATTCCCAGGATAAAATGGCGGAGGTCCTGCCCCTTCCTGCGGTTTTCCCCATGGCCCGCGCAGGTTCCGGTGCGGACACAGGTTTCAAGTTCGGACCAGGCGTTCCAGCTGGCGCGGGTATGCCGGATAATCTCCCCCTGCCACGCGGGAGCGCCCGGCACCAGACAGGCCTCAGCGGCGGGACTGTTTCGGTATCTGCCGTTTTCTTTCTCCAGCAGTTCGAGGGCCACGAGTCCGTCCAGCAGCATGCGCGCGCCCCGGACCGACCATCCGGCGCACGCCGCCACCGCCTCGGCCGTATCGCGCCCTTCGGCGATCAGGCCGAAGACGTTGCCTTCCAGCGCAACAAACAGGACCTGGGAACGCCTGTAAGCATTGGCAATGCCATTGACCAGGCCCGAGTATTCCATCAATTGCGTTGTATCCACGGGAAAATCCTTCAGTCGAGCCGTTCCGGCGGCGGATTTTTCTCAAAATCGTAAGGATCGTCCTCATCTTGTCCGGCGGATGCCGCAGCATCGGATGGCGGCGCAGACGGCGCATTCTGGTTTTCGGTGGTATAGGCCGCCCCCGCCCCTTCCATAACGCCGCCGTTGGGCACGCCGGACGCCTGCGTATCCGTGTCTGTCTTCGGAGAACCGGACGAATCACCGGCGGGCGGCCTGCCATATTCGCCTTCATCCGAAGCGGACGTTCCCGCCAGGGCGTCAATCAGCTTTTCCGGATCCTGTCGGCTTAGTGTATCGATCTCTTTTTTGATGGGATTGACTTCTTTGGCGATTTCCGTTTTGATCTCATTGAAATATCCGCGCAGGTCCCGGCTGGCCCGGATAAAAAGCTTGGCATAGTCCGGAAATTTTTCCGGACCCAGCACAATCAGGGCGATCACCGCCACGAAGAGCATTTCGCCCATGCCGATACCCATGTCAAACACGGATGCGGTTCCTTATCCGGCGCCTGAAGAATTCATCTGTTTCCGCCGCCGCACAACGAGATATGAAAGGATTATACTGGCTTCGTAAAACAGCAGCAATGGCGTCAGCATGATGGCCATGGAAAAGACATCCGGCGGCGTCAGCGCCGCTGAAGCCACTGCCATGCCAACAATAGCGAATTTCCTGAATTCACGCAGTTTCTGTGGGGTAAGCAGGTCCATGTAAACCAGAATCAGCACGGCCATGGGAAACTGGAAAGCCACGGCAAAGGCGGCCATGAGCTTTATGATGATGTCAAGCGTTTCGTTCAGCCGCAGCTGGGTTTTGATGAAGGGGAGGGTCCATTCCAGCAGATAGGGTAGCACCAGGGGAAACACGCCGAAATAAGCCACGGATACGCCTGCTACCGCCAGGATACTGCACCCGAAAATCAGGATTTTCATTACCCGTTTTTCGTGGGGCAGCAGCCCGGGAAACACGAAAGCGCAGAACTGCCAAATGACAAACGGCAGCGCGAAGAGAAAACCGCCGTAGCCGGCCACTTTGAACTTGACGATCACGAATTCCAGCGGGTTAAGTACCGTCCACTCGACCTGGCGGACCGGCGCTGACTGGGCAGGCGCGGTATCCGGCGGAGATGGGGAGGCGCCTTCCGGTTTCGCCGCATCGGCAGGGGTTTCAGAGGGGGCCGAGGAAATGATGCCTGTTTCCCCGAGCGGAGCGAGCGGGCTGGCCAGCAGCACAATCAGTTGGTCCGATACCACATAGCACAGGATAACGCCCACGCCCAGCGCGAACAGGGAACGGATCAGGCGCATGCGCAGTTCGGCCAGATGCTCGGTAAAGGTCATTCGCGCTTCATAATCAACCATGCGTGCGATTCCGAAAACTACCAGGTCTGACAGGCAGATACGGCAAGTATCACTTCCCCCGGGCCGGCGTTGAACCGGCCTTACTGATTACGTGCCCAGACCGCGACTGACCCGTTCTTTGATGATTTTTCCCGGTTTAAACTGCACCACCCGTTTTCGATCCACGGGAACCTTTTTCCCCGTTCTGGGGTTGCGTCCCATCCGGGCGTTATGCCATTTGGTTTCAAAGACGCCGAAATTTCGGATTTCGATCCGGTCTCCCCGCGCCAGCACGTCAATAATGCCATCCAGCATGGCATCCAGGACGTCCGACACTTCGCTCTGGGTATACCCGAGCCGTTCCGACACTTCGGTAACCAGTTCTCGTTTGGTAAGTGACGCCATAGGCGTTTCCTGACGCTCAGGGCAGGCCCAGCATCTGTTTGTACATGGTGCCCAGCGGAGTAAAGAAGAAGGCAAACGCCAGCGCGGCCGCGACGGCAATTATAATCAGCAGGGTCTTGGTATTCTGGTTCATGCCGCCGCCGCCCATAGCCCCCGCCATCATGTCCTGTGTAGGCAGAAATACCTTTTCGCCCCGTTCCGCCCGGGCTTTTTTATCCTCAAGAATGCCCAGCGTCTCATTAATCGAAATAAAGGCGCGGTGCCATTCGGTCTGGAGCTTTTTCAGCGCGACCTCCGACTGGGAATAAATGCCTTCCAGGCTGGTGGCGCCGCTGACGATATTCATGGTATTACCGTCGATGTGGAAATCATCCAACAGCGCCTGCTGCAGTACGCGGTGTTCCCGGGCCAGTTTGCTTTTTATTTTCAGGAACTGGTTTTCGAGCTGGGCCTTGTTGGCTTCTGGGCTAGTGTAAGAGGTCATGATCTGGTTAAACAGCAGCCAGTCATTCATAAACTCACGGCAGAGCTCAATCCGCCGCTCCAGCTCTTCCACAATGCGCTGTTGTTTTTTGCTCAGTGCCATGGGACACGCTCCCTCTCAGTATGTAATTGCCGATTACTCTACCAGCAGATCCCCCGGCCATGCAAACCGCAGCACGAAAATAAATGGGGAATCCCTCCGCAGCGCCGGGCGGCGCATCTCTGCCAGGGAGAAAAATTTTTGAAACCATTTGACATTATATCGCGTCAACAGGATAAACTTGTTGCCTGCGCCGGGCGCGGCAAGGACTACAAAAACCCAAACCCCAAAAGGAGGACAGACGATGCGTAAAATGATGTATGTGAGTATGGCTTTCGCGCTGGTACTTACCCTGGTCGCCGGCTGCGCGGGCATGCAGAAGAAATCGGACGAGGAACTGATCCGTGAAACGATGCAGACCATCAAGACCGCGCTCGAGTCGAAGAATATCGACCTGCTGATGACGGTGGTGTCGGACCAGTTCGAGCACCCCGAAGTGGGCGGCAAAGCCGAAGCGAAAGAAATGCTTCAGATGGCCGTGGATGCCGGATACGCCGATGACGGCGAATGCAACCTGGATTCCATGGAAATCACGATGAACCCGGACGGCACGGCATCCGTTTATCCGGTGGACCTGTCGGGCGCGCCGGGCTCGGTAAGCGTTGAGTTCGTTCTGAAGAAAGAGGCCGACGGCGTGTGGCGCGTGGTCGGTGGCGACGCGGACGTATAATACAGCGGTTCTGAAGCTGGTTTCTGATCAGCATGGCAATCGGGGCCGGGTGCCGGCAGGCATCCGGTTCCTTTTTTGGGTTACCGGCGCATGGAACTGTTGTGATACCATGCAGATGTCAAGAGATAATCCAATCGAATACGGAGGTTCATCGGTATGGCTACAGGAAAAAAGAAACCGCCCCTGCGGGTAGGCGTGGTAGGCGTGGGCGCCATCGCCCGGGAACAGCATCTTCCCTACTGGCGGGAACTGGAAGCGGAAGGCCGGGTCCAGGTAACCGGCCTGTGCGATATTCTCGTGGACCGGTGCGAAGCCGAAGCGGCCACGTGCCCGGCCGCAGAGGTATTTTCTGACTATAAGGAAATGTTCCGAAAAAAGACTTTTGACATTGTGGACATCTGTACCCAGAACCGCCTGCACGCGCCGGTAACCATTGACGCGCTGCGCGCCGGCGCGCACGTGCTGGTGGAAAAGCCCATGGCCATGAACGCCCGGGAATGCGAGGCCATGATCGCCGCCGCCCGGAAAAACGGGCGGAAACTGATGGTCGCCCAGTACCTCCGATTCGATCCGCTCTCCGAAAAGCTGAAAGAAGTGGCCGCGTCCGGCGCGCTGGGAGAGATCTACACGGCCGAAGCCCGTTGGATGCGTCGCCGGGGCATCCCGGGATGGGGTAAATTCCACATTGCCGCCGAGTCGCTTGGCGGACCGCTGATTGACATCGGCGTGCACGTGATCGACCTGGCCATGTGGCTGATGAATTTCCCCAAACCCGTGGCGGCTTTCGGAAAGGTATACCGGAAGTTCGGAGACCGGAAAGACCTGTTCAACGCGGACTGGCCCATCCTCTACAAACCGCAGGAATTTGACGTGGAAGACTACGCCGTGGCGCTGATCCGCTGCGAAGGCGGTCTGACCCTGAACCTTTGCGTTTCCTGGGCCGCCAATATCGAGAAAGAGCTGGAATCCGTTTTTATCCTTGGGGATAAGGGCGGCATCAGCACCAACCCGCCCGGACTCTTCGGCGCGGACCATAACTCGCTGACCCGCACCACCTGGGACTGGCTGTCCAAAGAAGACGGCCACCGCCGGGAGGTGCGCCATTTCTGCGCCTGCGTGGAACAGGACCTGCCGGTTCTGGTGAAACCCGAAGAATCGCTGATGGTGCAGAAGATTATCGACGCAATTTATCGGTCATCCGCAAAAGACCGGGAAGTGCCTATCCGCTGAGTGGAACGCCATTTCTGCCCGGCCCCGTTTCGGCGGCCGGGCATTTTTTATTTCCACATCAGCCCCGCCAGGAGTTCGCGCAGCGCGTTGCTGTCCGTTTTTTTGGGCCAGACACCCGTAAAAGGCAGTTTTTCCAGTTTCTGGGCGGGGATTGGTTCGTCCGTGAGCAGATAAATCGGGCAGTCCCTCGGGAAAGACACGGTGTTGCGGAGGGATTCGCAGCATTCCCGCGCGCTCAGGCCGCCCAACGCGCTATCAAGAAAGACCGCCAGAGGCTCACCCGCGCTTTCCGCCAGGGCCAGCACATCCACGCCATCCGCGCCCCATTCCGCCGGGAGCCCAACCGCCACCGCCGCGGACATTATCTGGTCCGCCAGCTGGGCATCGTCCGTGCCTACCAGAACAACGCGATTATCCACGTCCGCTTCTCCAACTGCCATCCCGGTAAGCATAACAGGATGATTCTGGACGGGCAAAACATCCGGGAACCACCGTACAGGCCGGGTGTTTAACAGGTTGAAATCCCGTTGGAAACAACCAAAAAGGAGATGACCATGAAGATGAAGCACCTGACAGGAATCGCGGTTCTGATTACGATGCTGGCCGCATGCGGCGTAGCCGCCGCGCAACAGGCATCCCCCGCAACACCGCCCGCCCCCTCCCCCCAGGGACGCGCCGCCCAGGCCGATACCAATAAGGACGGAAAACTGTCCCTGGAAGAGGCCAAAGCCGCTTTCCCGAATATGACAGAAGAACGGTTCAAGGCGCTGGATAAAAACGGCGACGGGTTCATCACGCCGGACGAGCGCCCCAAACCGGCTGCCGGCCGGCCGGGCGCAGACCGGGAACGCATCAGAAGGCAGGCCATTCAACGCCTGAAACAGGCCGACACGGACCACGACGGCAAACTGACACTGGAGGAAGTTAAGAAAGCTTTTCCGCGGGTAACGGAAGAACGGTTCAAGGCGCTGGATAAAAACGCGGATGGAGCCCTTACTCCCGATGAATTCGCCGCCTTCGCGGCACAGTGGCGCGGCGCGCAACCCCCAAATGCCGGACCCGCCCAACCCGCGCGCGAGCAGTGGGTCCATCGTATCCGGCAGGCCGATCAGGACGGCGACAAACGGCTGTCCCGGGAAGAAGCGAAAAAAGCTTTCCCCAACATGCCGGATGAGCGTTTCAAAGCGCTGGATAAGAACGCGGACGGATATCTGAGCAAAGATGAACTTCCAAAACCGCCCAAACCGGACGGAAAACCTGCCGCCAAAAAACAGAACAAACCGCCTAAAAACAAGGGAAACGGAAGTAATTAATCCGTAGAACGTGAGGCGTGTTCTTTCTTTCCCCTGACCTGCCGGTTCCGGACCGGCAGGTCACTTTCTTTCAAAGGCCGCATACATCCCGTTCCGCACCAGAAACGCGACGCCACCCGGGCGCTTCCGCCGATTTCTCTTTTCCATGACAATACTTAAATTTTGTAACGGTATGGCATAATAGCCGGACTGACGCATCTGGAGACCAGGGGTTATGACGCAGCAAAAAGTGGATCTGAACACTCCGGACGGTATGGGACGGCTGGCAGCCCTGTACCGGTACGCTCAGGTGGGACGGTGCGTTAACGGAGTGGCCCATGACATCAACAATCTCCTGGGCGCCGTTCTGGCCTATACGGAGTTGGTCCAGCTCGAGCCGGGACTGACCGAAAACGGCCAGCGGATGCTGGACAACGTGCTGGAAGCCGCGGAAAAATGCGCCTCGCTGGTTTCGGCGCTGACCGCCATCGCCTGGCCGGAACGGGAAAGCCAGGACATGGTGGACCTGGGCGCGCTGCTGCGCGAAATGTCCCTGCTGCGGGATTACGCGTTCCGGAACGGCCGGATTTCTTACGAGTTGATTCTACCGGAATCGACCCCATCCGCCCTGGTGGATGGGCCGAAACTGCGGTGGATTATCCTTTATCTGCTGCTGAACGCGGAAGACGCTGTGGCGGACGCCGAGGCTGGCGCCAGGATTATCCGGGTGGAATTGAGCTCGGGCAGCGGCGGGTTCGATATTTCAGTATGGAATCCCCAGGTAACCGATCTGGACCCTGAGACCGTATTCCTTCCCCTGAACACCAGCCGGAACACCGGGCTGGGAGTAGGGCTGTTTCTGGCGCGGGATCTGGCAGAACGTATTGGGGGTACGCTGACGCTGGATCCCCGGAAAGGGTTCACGGTGCATCTGCCGGGGGTATCTTCCGGTTGATCAGCCTTTGACAATGGAGTATGCATTGGAGCCGCGACCACGGTGGAAGTCAGGCGTTTCCGCCGTGAGCGGTTGGTACGCACGAAAGGAGTGACAGGTCATGCGGGAGCTGCGCGTTATCAATCCCTGGGACGAAACCATTTACACGGCCATGAATTACCTGTCCTGGGAAGAGGCGGACCAGGCAGTCGACCGGGCCAGGCGGGCTTATGAGTCTTGGCGCTGGTCAACCTTCGCCGAGCGCCGAGCCCTGTGCGAAGCGTTTATCCGGGAATTTTCCTCCATGGCCGACGGGGTGGCGGAAGATATCACAGGCCAGATGGGCAAGCCGCTGCGCCAGGCGCGGAACGAAGTGAACACGATGCTGGACCGCGCGCGGTACATGGTCTCAATCGCGGAGGAAACCCTCGCGGACGAATACCTGCCGGAGTCGCCCGGGTTCGTGCGGTATATCCGGCATGAACCGCTGGGCGTGGTGCTGGACATCGCGGCGTGGAATTATCCGCTGCTGATCGCGGTGAACGTGGTGGTTCCGGCCGTATTGGCAGGCAACGCGGTGCTGATTAAACATTCGAGCAAAACCCCTCTTTGCGGCCGGGCGTTCACGGAAGCTTTTCGGCGGGCAGGCGCGCCGGAAGGCCTGGTCCAGGACCTGGTGCTGGACCATGAAATGACTGAGCGGATTATCGCCGATCCCCGGGTGGATTTTGTGTCCTTCACGGGATCCGTGCAAGGGGGACACAACATTGTCCGGGCTGCGTCGGACCGGTTCATCGGCACCGGGCTGGAACTGGGCGGCAAAGATCCGGCATACGTGTGCGCGGACGCGCCCTTCGACTTCACCGTGGAGAATACCGTGGACGGTTCGTTCTACAATGCCGGGCAGTCCTGCTGCGCGATCGAACGCATATACGTGGAACAGTCGATCTATCCGCGGTTCGTGGAGGCTTTCGCGGAACTGACCCGAACCTATCGCCTGGGCGATCCCCGGAGCGCTGAAACGACCATTGGTCCCCTGGCGTCGAAGTCGCAGCCCGCGTTTCTGGCTGAACAGGTGCGCGACGCCGTGGCGAGCGGAGGCCGGCTGGTGGTCGATCCCGCGTCGTTCGAGATACCCGGGCAGGGGTGGTTTTATGCCCCGGCCGTGGTGGCGGACGCGCCCCAGGACTGCTCCCTGATGCGGGAAGAAAGTTTTGGTCCCGTAATCGGTATTCTGCCGGTCCGCGACGACGAGGAAGCCGTTCGCCTGATGAACGACAGCCCGTACGGGCTGACGGCCTCCATCTGGACGATGGACCCGGACCGGGCCCGGCGCATCGGCGAACGCATTGAAACCGGCACTTTCTACATGAACCGGTGTGATTATCTGGATCCCGCGCTTCCCTGGACCGGCGTGAAAGATACCGGGCGCGGCGCCACCCTGTCCCGGTACGGCCTGCTGCAGCTGAGCCGCCTGAAAAGCATGCACCTGCGGGTTCAGCTGCCGAAACCCTGAAAAGGATGAAGCATCCATGAAACGCCGTGATTTTCTGGCTGCGTCGTCGGTTCTGGCTGCCGTGTGGGCCGCGGGCCATGGGGGGACCGCCGCGGAAGAAAACGCGCCAGTCGCTGTTGGCTTTCCACCACCGGACCCGGCCAAACGCCGGCCCAAACGCTGGATGTACGGCTGCGGATCGGATCCCGAACGCAACGCCCGGGAAATGAACGATTTTGGCATCGATGCCGTGGTGGGGGTGCCGCGGGATGCCGTGGACAAGGTAACCGCCGCGGGCCTGGAAGCCTGGCTGTGCGGCGGGGCGTTCGGTACGGCCGAGACGGACGAAGCCAACCTGGCGCGGGACCTGGACGGCACGCCCCGCTACTGGTTCGGTTCCGGGTCGCCGAACAGCCTCACCCTGCGGGACCGCTGCCTTAAAAATTATGAAGGGATGGCCGGCACGCCTGGGATCACGGGCATCTTCGTGGACGGCTGCCGGTTTGCGTCGCCCGCGTCGGGATGGGACGCCTTTCTGACGGATTTCTCGGAGCATAGCCGAAAAAAAGCGGAAGCAATAGGCATGGACTGGGAGGTCATGACCCGGGACATGCGGACGCTCCGGGATCTGTTGCGCGCGGCATCCGCCGGCGAGCCCCCGGCGTCCCTGAAATCCCCGCTCCACGCGGTTGAAACCCTGTCCCGCCTACCCGGCGTCGCGCTTTGGTTACGGTTCCGCCGGGTCTGCATCAACGAGCATTTTCGGGCCCTGGCGGAAGTAATTAAGGGAGCCGGGCTAAAAATGGGCGTGTATATTTTCGCGCCGTCGCTCGCGCCGCTGGTCGGCCAGGACTACGCCGAACTGATGGCCCTGGCTGACGTCGTAAGCCCCATGCTCTACCGCAATTACGCCGAAGCGCCCGGTATCGCCTGCCTGAACTGGGAACTGGCGGCGCTGGCCTCGCCGTGGGACGGACCATCCGATTCCTCCGCGCGCCAGGCCTGGCTGGAGCTGGCGCTGGACCTGCTGAACTGGAGCGAAACCGTACCGGAACGGGACCTGGAGCGGGCGCGCGCGGCCCTGCCGTCATCGCTGGTCGGCCTGGAAACGGAACGCGCCAGAAAGGTCCCCGGAACGGCGGAATTGGCGCCTATCATTAACATCGAAGATGACGCCATGGGCGATACGGTTGCCGCGGTGGAACAGGCCGGCGCGGATGGCGTGGGATGGTTTCTGTTCCGCGACGACTGGAAAAAATGGTTAGGGCCGGCATTCTGAAATAAGGAGGGCCAGCAATGTCATTACTGGACTGGGCGGTAATTCTGGCGTATTTCGTGGGCGTGGCTGGCGTAGCCTGGTGGGCGTCGCGGCGCCAGGACACTGCCGAAAAATACTTTCTGGCGGGCCGCAACGTTGGTTGGTTCGCCGTGGGAGCTTCGCTGTTCGCCTCCAATATCGGATCCGAACATCTGGTCGGGCTGGCCGGATCCGGCGCCAAAAGCGGGGTGGCCATGGCGCATTAGGAGCTGCACGCCTGGTGCCTGCTCGTGCTGGCCTGGGTACTGGTGCCGTTCTATTACCGGTCCGGGGTGTTCACCATGCCCGAATTCCTGGAGCGGCGCTTCAGCCCGACAGCCCGATGGATCCTGTCGCTGGTAAGCCTGGTGGCGTACGTATTTACCAAAGTCAGCGTTACCGTGTATGCCGGCGGGGTGGTCATCGCCACGCTGATGCCGGAGCTGCGGCTGTTCGGCCTGGACAGCTTCTGGACCGGGGCGGTGGCGGTGGTGCTGATCACGGGCGTATACACGATGGTCGGGGGATTGCGGGCCGTGGTATACACGGACGCGCTGCAGACCCTGGTGCTGATCCTGGGTTCGCTCAGCCTGACGGTCATCGGGCTGTCCAATCTGGGCGGCTGGCAGGAACTCCGGGCCACCTGCGGGAGCCAGATGTTCAACCTGTGGCGTCCCGCAAGCGATCCGGAATTTCCATGGCCCGGCATGCTGTTCGCGGCGCCGATTGTCGGGCTGTGGTACTGGTGCACGGACCAGTATATCGTCCAGCGGACCCTGGCCGCCCGCAACCTGACCATCGCGCGCCGCGGCGCGATTTTCGGATCTTACCTGAAACTCACCCCGGTGTTTCTGTTCATCATTCCGGGTATGATCGCCTACGCGCTGAACCAGAAAGGCATGATTACGCTGTCGAGGCCGGACCAGGCCTTTCCGGAGCTGGTATCCCAGCTGCTTCCGCCGGGAATCCGGGGCCTGGTGGTCGGCGGCCTGCTGGCCGCGCTGATGAGCTCCCTCTCCGGGTTGTTTAATTCGTGTTCCACGCTTTTCACGGTGGATATTTATAAGAAATACCGCCCGGAGGCGCCGGAGCGGGAACTGGTGCAGGTGGGGCGGGCAGCCACCGCCGTGGTGGTCCTGCTGGGGCTGCTGTGGATTCCGGCGATGAAGCTGGTTTCCGGGGCGCTGTACGAATACCTCCAGAGCGTTCAGGCCTATCTGGCGCCGCCCATGACTGCCGTGTTTTTCATGGGCGTGTTCTGGAAACGGCTTAACGGTCCGGGCGCGGTGGCGGCGCTGGTCCTCGGCTTTGTGGTAGGCATGGCCAAACTGGCCTGCCAGGTATACGCGGGACTCCTGCCTGATCCGGAGCTGGCCTCGGGGCTGGCCTCCGCGCTGGTGTGGTTCGGTACGATCAATTTCCTGAAATTCTGCGTGTTCCTGTTCATATTCTGCGCGGCAGTGCTTACGGTGGTCAGCCTGCTGACGCCGCCGCCCGACCCGAAACAGATCCAGAACCTGACCTACGCCACGGTAACCGGAGAGGGACGCCAGGAAATCCGGTCCAGCTGGAACCGCTGGGATGTGCTGCACACGGCGGTGGTGCTGTCGCTGATCCTGGGCGCGTACCTGTATTTCACCGGATAACGGCACTATCCGGCCATCAGGTGTTCGAGCAGGATTTTCAGGCCGATCAGGATGAGGATCACGCCGCCCGCGACCTGGGTGGCCAGGCCGAAACGCCTGCCCAGCCACCGGCCGAACAGCATGCTGCTGAAGGTCATGGCTCCGGTGATCGCGCCGATGATGATGGCGGGAAAAAACACATTCACGCCGATAATGCCAAAAGTAACCCCCACGGCGAAGGCATCCAGGCTGGTCGCCAGAGACAGGGCAACCAGGGACCATCCGCGGGTAGGATCGGTCTGCCAGCGGGAATCTTTTTCACCGGATGATCCGCCCGCGCGCCATTCCTTCCACGCTCCGGTCAACCCCTTGCCGCCGATGGCCCCAAGCAGCATGAAGGCGACCCAGTGGTCGTACGGGGCCAGCCACTCTTCCGCTCCCGCTCCCGCCAGCCACCCCAGGACCGGCATCATGGCCTGAAAAAGCCCGAAATGAAAAGAGAGCCGGAAGAGGTGGTGGCCGGAAAGTTTTTTGATGCCCGCGCCAACCACTGCTCCGACGGCAGTGGCATCCATGGCGAGACCGACGGCCAGTCCTGTGATCTCAAGCAGTTGCACGATTAGGACATCCCCTGCCGGGACGCGTTACATTCCGCCAGTCGGCCCCGCTGATCTCCGGCATCGATGATGGTCCGGCATTGTACCCGGCATATTATCGCAAGTTTCCCCGGCATGTCGGTAACAGGGTCCGCCGCGATCGCTGCCGACAGCCTCCGCTGACTGTGCCCGACAGGGTTAAGCACTGTGATAAAGTAATGTTTGGCAAGGAACAAACGCGGATATATGGGCAGGGCCGCTTTCCGCAGCGGTTCCGTAATTGCCCGGCGATGATATAACAGCCCTGGATGATTCTGATGCGGATTGCCCTGGATATAACCCCGGTTACGGCGCAACGCACGGGCGTGGGCGAATACGTATACCAGCTGCTCCGGCACTGCGCGCGCCAGCGGAAAGAATACGTCTGGATGGGGTGGTCCTCGGGCCGGAACAGACCGATCCGCCTGGGCTTGCGGCGCAGCATCCACCTGCCGGTACCAACCCGCCTGCTGCACGGAGTATGGAGAACGCTGGGAATTCTTTCCCCGGAAGCCCTGCTCGGCGGCGCGGACGTGGCGCACGGAACCAATTACGTGCTGCCGCCGCTGCGCCACACCCGGGGCATCCTGAATATTTACGACCTGGCTTTCATGATCCGCCCGGAATGGTCCAGCCCCAAAATCCGGCGGCATTTTTCGCGCACCGTCATGGAAGACGCGGCACGGGCGGACGCCGTCATCACCTGTTCCGAATACTCCAAAAAGGATATCGCGCGGCTGTGCCGGATCCCGGAGCATAAGATCCACGTGATTTACGGCGCGGCGGATCCCCTCTTCACGCCGGCGGAAACAGACGAAGAACGAATGGCTTTCGCGCGCCGTTACGGAATCACGACACCCTACGCGCTGTACGTGGGTACGCTGGAAAGCCGCAAAAATATTTTCACCCTGCTGGAGGCTTTTTCCCGGGTAGCGCGGCATGGAAACGCGTCCCTGGTCCTGGCCGGCCGGATCGGCTGGGGGATGGAACAGCTTGCAGAGACCCTGAACCGCCTGGGTATAGCGGACCGTGTAATCATAACAGGATACCTTCCGGACCGGGAAACGGTTCGGGATGCCTGCCGGGGCGCGGCCTGCTTTGTTATGCCTTCCTGGTATGAGGGGTTTGGCCTGCCGCTGCTCGAAGCGATGGCCTGCGGCTGCGCCTGCGTGGCCGCGAATACCTCTTCCCTGCCGGAAGTTGGCGGTGACGCCGTCCGTTACGTGGAGCCGGACGATCCGGAAGCTTTGGGCGGTGTGATGCGGGAGTGGCTGGAAGATCGGGATTCCCGTTCGTACTGGGGACACCGCGCGCTGGAAGCGTCCCGCCGTTTTTCATGGGAGGACAGCGCCGAGCGGCTGCTCGAGCTCTATGAAAGGGTCGCCGCATGCGGGCGCTGATGGATGCCAGCCAGGCCGGTAACCGCAGCGGCACGGGCCGGCACGTGACAGAACTTTGCCGCGCGCTGACCGGCATGGATGACGCGGGCTCATGGACCGTGCTGTGCCCGCCCGGATTCCATCCCGGAGACCGATTTCACCGGATCGCGCTGCCGGGAGGACCGGTTCGGAGAAGACTGACCATTTGGGCCCGGATTGGAAGTTGGTGCCGGGACAGCAAAGCGGACCTGGTGTATTTTCCGTCCTCCGCGGCGGTCAGCGGCTGCCCTTGTCCCATGGTCATGCAGGTCCATGACCTGTGCTACCGGGCGCATCCCGAGTGGTTTCCGGCATCCCGGCGGGCATGGTACAGCATGAGCATTGACCGGCCCGCGCGCCGGGCGGACCTGATCCTGGCGGATTCCCAGAGCACCGCAGACGACCTATGCCGACTGCTCCGCATTCCGGCGGAACGTATTAAGGTGGTCTATCTGGGCGTATCCGAACGGTTCCGGCCGCTCAGCCCGGAGGAAACCGGCCGGATGCGGCATCAGCTGGGCTGCCCGGACGGCTACCTGCTGTTTGTAGGCACGATCGAACCCCGGAAAAACCTGGCGCGCCTGGCCCGCGCCTGGGACCGGATCGCGGAAGATATCCGGCTGCCGCTGGTGGTGGCCGGCAGGAGAGGCTGGCGGTGCGGAGAATGGGATGACACGCTGCGGTCGCTGCGCCACGCGCCTATGCTTGCCGGCCACGTGGCGGATGAGGACCTGCCCCGGCTGGTAGGCGCGGCCACGGCGCTGGTATGGCCCAGCCTGATGGAAGGGTTCGGGCTGCCTCCCCTGGAAGCGATGGCCTGCGGCGTTCCCGTAATCACGTCGAACCGGTCCAGCCTGCCGGAAATTTGCGGTGACGCCGCCCTGCTGGTGGATCCGGAATCGGAAACGGCGCTCGCCGAGGCCATGCGGGCCGTCGCTACAGAAACATCCCTTCAGGAACGGCTGCGAGCGGCGGGGTTGAACCGCGCGGCAGGATTTACCTGGGAATCGTGCGCCCGGCGCACCGTGGAAGCCCTGTCCCAGGTCAGCGGCGGCAGGTCGGCCGGGTAGCCGTCAGGCGCTGCCGAAGGTTTCCAGAAAAGCCTCGCGCCACAGGGGAAGCAGTTCTTCCAGGGTAACCGGGCGGCCCAGTTCCCGCTCCACGGATGTTACCGGCCTGTTGGGGATGCCGCAGGGGATAATGTATCCCCAGTGGGTCCAGTCCGGAGCAAGGTTGAGGGCGATGCCGTGGAAACTGACCCACCGGCGGGAGGCGATCCCGATGGCGCATATTTTTCCGGTGGCGGTCCACACTCCGGTGTATCCTTCCTGCCGGGCTGCCCGTATATCCAGCCTGGCCAGCGTCCGTATAACGGCCTCCTCCAGCAGACGCAGGCAGCCCCGGGGCGTAAGGCCGCGGCGGTCGAGCCGCAGCAGCGGATACGACACCAGCTGCCCGGGCCCGTGATAGGTAACGTCTCCCCCCCGGTCCACCGGAATGACGTCAATTCCCAGCTGCCTCAGCCGATCCGGAGGAAGCAGAACATGATCCGGGTTGGCCCGGCGTCCCAGGGTAATCACCGGCGCGTGCTCCAGGGTAAGCACCGTTTCAGGTGAGCGGTCCTCGGCAATCGCGTCGACCAGCCCGTACTGCAGTTCAAGCGCGCGGCCGTAAGGCACGCCGGATCCCAGGTGCCTGAAAATAATGCCGGATACGCCGGGCGAACCGCCCGTAGCGGACCGGTCAGCCGGGAAACTGCCACAGGACGGTTCCATAATAGGCAATAAACCGCATGCCGCCAACGGCCAGGGCCATGGGCACCGTCAGCACCCGAAAATAAAAAACAAGCACCAGGAGAATCAGCGTGCTGTAAGGGCCGATCTGTTCGAATTTTTTTGCCCACTCATACGGCAAAAAATATTCGAGCACGCTGTAGCCGTCCAGGGGCGGCAGGGGAATCAGATTGAAAATCATCAGCACCAGATTGATGAACATGAGCCCTTCAATGATTTTGATGGCCAGCAGCAGGCGGACATCCGGCTCCATGGCGCCGAAAAGCGTGGCCATTGCCCGCAGCAGCAACGCCACGCAAATCGCGATGGCCAGATTGGAAAGCGGCCCCGCCAGGGCCACCATCATGGGACCTCGCTTCCTGTCCCGCAGGTTGGAAGGATTCACGGGAACCGGTTTCGCCCATCCGAACAGGACAGATATGCCGGAAAACATGGCAAACAGCGGAAGAATCACGGTGCCCAGCAGGTCGGCGTGGGCGATCGGATTCAGGGTAAGCCTGCCCATGAGCCGCGCGGTAGGATCACCCAGGCGGTTGGCCATGCCGGCGTGCGCCGCTTCGTGCACGCACAGCGAAAAAACCAGGAACAGGTAATTGACAATAATAAAACCGAACGTCAGTGATGGGGACATAATGGTACCTCGGGGATATTGTACTGTTCAGACGCGGAATCCTGCCAACCCGTGACAGCCGACGCAGGCACAGAACTAAAGGGCACCAGCCCGGGCTGGTAAATGTGTTATATTGTCAATGGTTACGGATAAGGCTAATACAGAAAAAGCGGGTAGACGCAACGTGATACGGATGAGGACATGAACGCGCCAGGATCAGATGACGCGACGCGCATCAGCAACGCCAGCAGTGACGTGCAGTTCCGTCGGGGCGAAGTCATCAACGGCCGGTATACCGTGCAGGATCTGATCGGCCGCGGCGGCATGGGGTGCATATATAAAGTACACGATAATGTCCTGGGCGAGGATGTCGCGCTGAAGACCCTGCTGCCCCAGTTCCTGCGCGAAAAAATGGTGGTGGAACGCTTTTTCAACGAAGCGCGCATCGCCCGCAAACTGGCACATCCCAATATAGTCAGGGTGCACGACATCGGCAGCGCGGGAAAAGGGGTATACATATCGATGGAATACGTGCAGGGGGAATCCCTGCGGAACAAGCTGGAGAAGCTGCCGCCGGGAAAACGCCTTCCCCTTGACGAGGTGCTGCGGGTAGTGGAAGAACTCTGTACCGCGCTGGAGTACGCCCACCAGTTCACCATACACCGGGACATCAAACCGGAAAACGTCATGATCGACCGGGATGGCCGGGTAAAGCTGATGGACTTCGGCATATCGAAGCTCATGGACAATACCCGGATGACTTCGGCATCCATTGTCATGGGCACGCCGTATTACATGTCGCCGGAACAGCTGCGGAACAGCCGTGACGTGGATGCCCGGTCTGATATCTACAGCGTGGGGGTCATGCTGTATGAACTGGTCACCGGCAACATGCCGACAGGGGTTCCCAAGCCCGCTTCGGAAATGATCCGGGAAGTGCCGCCGGAGCTGGACCGCATCATCGCCAAGTGCGTGGATCCGGATCCGAATAACCGGTACCAGACCGCGGGCGAGCTGCGCCAGGCCATCGCCGAACTCCGGGCGAAACGGGCGGGAAAATCCGGGGCGCCGACCCGCGTGGCATCCTCCGCGGCCGCCACGGGGAAAAGATCCCTTCGGCCTGACCAGCTTTGGCTGGCGGTGGGCGTTCTGATGGCGCTGGTCGCGCTCTCCTGCGCGGGGGTGGCTGTGTACTGGTTCAGAGGAATCGCGGGACCGGTTACGCCGGCCCGCCAGGCCGGATCCAGCCTGGGAATGGATGACCTGTCTATCATGGGCCGGGCCGTGGATGCCCTGATGCCGCGCGCGCGGAACGCCGCATCCAATAACCCTGAACTGGCGCAGCTGCTGGATAAAGCGGTAAGCCTGCGCAAGCAGGTGGACGACCCGGCCGCGGGCGGACCGGAAACCCGGCGGTCGCTGGCGGAACAGGCGCTCGCCCTGTGCATGGGCGTGCTGGAATTAAGCCGCCGCCCCAATATGGTGTTCGTTCCCGCGGGACCGGTCAACATCGAAGGGACAACCGTTAACCTGCCGGCTTTCCTGATTGACCGGACGGAGGTTACGGTGGAGGAATACCTGGCGTTTACCCAGAATGTGCCGGGACAGTGGCGCGTGCCCCCGCACCTTGCCCAGAATACGGGGGCCATCAGCGGCCGGAGCCCCGTAACCGGCATAACACTATTTGACGCGATCGCGTACGCCGCGGCCAACGCAAAACAGCTCCCCACGCGGGCCCAGTGGGCCCGGGCGGCATACGGCCTGGATGATACGCCCCGGAATTACCCCTGGGGCAACGACTGGATCCCAGAGGGCTGCGTGTGCAGCGGAGACAGTCCCGCTGAAGTGGGCACCCGGGAAAAAGACCGAACCGTGGTCGGGTGCCTGGACATGGTTGGCAACGCGATGGAATGGACGCTGCCGGATGACCGCGCGATTTCAGAGCGGTACCCTGATTTCGGAGATCAGGCGATGGTCTGCGGAGGCAGTTACCAGTCCGGACCCCGTCCCCTCAACAGCGCTGTTGCCGTGCCCGTGGACGCCAGGCAGCCGGACCTGGGATTCCGCTGCGTGGTCCCGATCACGCTTCCAACGGCCGATGAACTCAGGAAAATTATCTCCGGGGAAAATGCCGGAGAACCTCAGGGCGCACCATGACTGGAAAAGCGATTTGCCAGTCATTTACCCGAGTGCGATATTTCGGCGTCCTCCTTTCGGCGATGTGCGCAGCGTTGCTTTTGGGAGGGGCAGCGTTTGCGGATGCCCCCTTACCGCAACACGGCAGGGACGAGGAAGCCATCCGCCTCCTCCGCAGTCTAAGCGCCCGGCTGAGCCAACTGAACGCGCTGGCATTTGAAGCCCGGATCGTGTCTGAACGGACCGTGACCGCGGGAACCCGAAAGGACGAGGCCATATGCCGGGCCGTCTTACAGCGCCCGAACCGGCTGCGGCTGCGATATGAAGTCCCCGGCGAGGGATTAACCCTGGTGCTGAACGGCTCAGAGGGGATTATGGCGCTGGATTCCACGCGGACCTACCGGAAGATCTCCGGCGGAGGCAACCCGGGCGATTACGCGGGATGGCTGACCCAGCAGCCGGCTATTCGGCGGGTATTATCAGAAGATCTCCTGGCAGGGTGGCTGGACCACGTCCTACAGATTCAGGCGAGCACGGAACAGGCGCCGGAAGGGACGCTCACGCGGTTCGATCTCCAGTTCCGGCAGACCAGTGTCTCCCTGTGGGTCGATCCCGAACAGGGGATGCCCAGGCGGCTTTC
>JAKOTZ010000039.1 GCA_029776995.1 Candidatus Hydrogenedentota bacterium | reverse complement strand
TGCCTGAAGAATTGTACGACCGGCAGCGCGACCCCGCGGAGAAGCACAATTTGGCGCAATCCGGTGAATTGGAAGGAATTCTGCAGCCGATGCGGGAAACCCTGGACGCCATACTGCGGGGCGCGCCGGTAGTGATCCCGAAAAATGATGCCGTCACACCAGCCGGTCCGCCCCAGGCACCCATGGACAGCACGGTTCAGGAACAGATGCGCGCACTGGGATACCTATAACCGTGTTCCCGGAATTTACTTCTCCTGGATGTTATACCGTTCCAGGTCCCGGTTTATCCTGCCGGTCAGTATCCCGTAAAACATCCGCCAGTCAGACAGGAAAGACAGCAGCGGATAGCGAAACGTGGCGGGTCGGTTTTTCTCATACACGAAATGGCCGATCCACGCGCATCCGTAGCCGAGCGCCAGGCCCAGCGGAATCAGCCACCATTGCAGGGTAACGGCAAAACCCGCCAGGCAAACCAGTCCCAACAGGGAACCAACAAAGTGCCATCGCCTGGTGACCCGCTTGCTGTGCTCGCCGAGGTAATAGGGCCAAAATGCGTTTAATCGCTGGCGGAATGAACCGGTGTTATCAAAATCAGCCATCCTGGTGTCCTCCGGAGGTAATGCGCACTGATTGAATAACACGCCGTTAAGCGGTTTTATATTCCGGAGCAGCGCAGGGCCCAGCCGTCCAACTCCCGACGGCACAGCACCGGATACAACCTTTCCTCCCTTTGCGCGCACACCGTCTGGAAGAAAACGTCTTCGCCCATTTCGTCCGTGTATTCGATGGCAACCACGGGTTTGCCCGCGCTTAGAAACGGTTGCCACAGCCCACACCATCCCTCCGCGAAACAGCTTTCACTGACGGCAAAATCAAACGCGGGCGCCAGCGCTGCCACCTGTTCTGGATTGTTTTTCAGGCCGATGGCCAGTCCGCGCCGGTGCGCTTCTCCGGCCAGCCAGCGGCAGAAGCACAATTGGTCCTGTTCGGTAAGGGGGAACCCGGTGTCGTTGGCATAGCCGTCCACGTTATCAGGGTCCACGCCGTCAAATCCTTTGCTGACCGCCAGATCCAGCCGATGCTGAAGAATCGGTCCCAGTGTATCCAGATCCCGGATGTCTACCCAGCGTTCGCCCGGCCAGCCTTCATATGCCGATCCCAGCACGGAAGCGGGATACCGATGCGCGTCCGGGCGCCAATCCTCCCAGCTGCCCGCGGAAAAGTACGCGACAACCCGGGCACCGGACTGCCGCAGCGCGCGTACCGTCTCCCCCGGGGTATCGAACAAATCCAGCACGTACACTTCCACGCCATCCCGGAGACCGGTTACCGGTTCGCTCAACTGATACAGCCATACCGATTCCCCCTCCGGATGCCAACGGGAAGGTTCAGGTCCATGGCATGACAGGCACAGGCCCGCGCCGAACAGCGCCGCAGCAGCCCACATCCATCCCCGTTCCGAAAAATACATCAGGATATCCACGCTTCCATTTCCCGGTTCCGCGGTATTCGTTAAGAACTTACCTCGCGAAACCCGTAGAAAAACGCCCGCATGCTGTCCGGAGTCTGGGGGTTGGCGCGGGGATGGAGCACAATTTCCACGCGCGGAAATCCCAGCTCATTCAGCATGGCTGAGACGGCGTGGTGGTTCAGCCCCCACCAGTTGGTGGGGTCATTCAGCTTGGACCGACCGGGATAAAACGCTCCGGCTGGCCGATCCAGATCCCACAGGTCTATCAGGGTCTCCACGACGATGTGCCGGCTGCACACGGAACACACCTTTTCGAGGCCCAGAAATGGGTTTTTCAGGTGGTACAGCACCCCCGAAAACAGCACCATGTCAAAGGTTCCGGTGGTTTCCGGGCTGATGTCCAGCACGTCGATATCCAGGTCTTCCCCCCGGGATCCCAGAAAATGGCGGGCCGTGTCGAACCCGTCTTTGGTTTCCCATCCGGGACCGCTCCAGCAGAAATGGTCCGTGGCCAGTACCCGGACCGCGTCGCGCCGTTCCGCCTCGAATGAAAAAAAACCATCCCAGGCGCCTACATCCAAAACCGACATCCCGGCCGGGCTGTAGCGGAAAACATATTCGCTCTCTTCCCGCAGCAGATCGTGCGGTTTGATCCCTGACGTAATCAGGCCGTTACACAGGTCGATGGAATGAAACCATCGGATTTCTTGCGGTTGCTTGACCATATAATCTTCCTTCACCGACGCTACCCGTGATGCGCATCTTTACGTGCCGGATCATCGGACCGTATGATATTATCGAACAACCGGCGATAAAACTGAAACTGGGACGCGATCGGAACCGTATCATGGCAACAGTCAACCTGGTTACTGGGGGAGCGGGCTTCATTGGGTCGCATCTTTGCGAGTATCTGCTTGCCCGAGGAGAGGAAGTCATCTGCCTGGATAATTTTTTCACGGGGCGCAAACGCAACATCCGTTATTTGATCAACAATCCCCGTTTCGAAGTTATCCGCCACGACGTTATCCAGCCCATTCTGCTCGAAACGGACCGGGTCTTTAACCTGGCCTGTCCGGCATCGCCGATTCATTACCAGCACAACCCGGTGAAAACCATTAAGACCAGCGTCATGGGCGCCCTGAACATGCTGGGGCTGGCCCGCAGGGTGAAGGCGCGCATCCTCCAGGCGAGCACGTCCGAAGTATATGGCGATCCGCTCGAACATCCACAGCGCGAATCCTACTGGGGTAACGTAAATCCAACCGGTCCCCGCAGCTGCTATGACGAAGGTAAGCGGGTGGCGGAGTCCCTGTTTTTTGAGTATCACAGACAGAATGGAGTCGATATCCGGGTTGTCCGCATCTTCAACACGTACGGTCCGCGGATGCAGCCGGATGACGGGCGGGTTGTCAGCAATTTCATCGTGCAGGCGCTGCGCAACGAACCTATAACCATTTACGGGGACGGATCCCAGACCCGTTCTTTCTGCTACGTGGACGACCTCGTTCGCGGCCTGGTCGCCATGATGGACCAGAATCAGTTCACCGGTCCCGTCAACCTGGGCAATCCCGGAGAATTCACAATTCTGGAACTGGCGCAAATGGTTATCGAAATGACAGGATCCCGCTCTGCTTTGGAATACCGCCCTCTCCCGCCTAATGATCCCGCGCGCCGGCGTCCGGACATCTCGCTGGCCCGGGAAAAACTGGGCTGGGAGCCCACCGTGCCGCTTCGGGAGGGGCTGGAAAAAACGATCGCCTATTTCGACGCCCTGCTCTCGGGACGGCTGCCGGAGTAAAACGCGGAATCTGTCGGAAAGGAATCATCCATGAGTGACGCAATCCGGCCTGAAGACGCTGAATCGTTAGTCAGACAGGATCTGGTTACCCGCGAAGAGCTGAACCGGGCGCGGGAGGAAGAAGCCCGCAGCGGCGTGCCCTGGTACCGGTGGCTGATCCAGCAGCAGAAGGTTACCTTCGAAGCCCTGGAAAACCTGCTGCGGTACGAATTCCATTCGCCTTCGGCCCGCTCCGCCCACAACAGCCTCGGCGAAGCGCTCGTGCGGCGCGGCGCGCTTACCCGGCCCCAGCTGGATGAAGCCCTGGCCGAACAGCGCCGCAGCGGGCGGCTGCTGGGAAACATTCTGCTGGAAAAGGGATTCGTGAAGCCCCGGGATATCGCGCTGACCCTGGCCGAACAGCACGGCATGTCTTACGCGGAACTCTCCGAGACGCCGAGCGAGCCGGCCGCCCTGGAACTGGTGCCCCAGCATCTGGCCGAAAAAAACGGTCTGCTGCCGGTCCGCCTGGAGGATGAAGGGCAGCGCATCGTTTTTCTGGCCGTGCAGCCGCAGGCGCAGGAGCGGGCGCATGAAGTCGCCATGCTGCTGGGAAAACGCGCCCAGGTCCTGCTGACCGCTTGCGACGACATCACCGCAGAGATCCGTAACCGATACGCATCACATGAACCGGAGGAGGAATTCCCCGTGAGCCAGACGGAAGCTCCGCGTACCATAACATCTGTTCAGACGGCTGTTTCCCCGCAGGGAAAGGATCCGGGATCCGGGCGTTTTCCCGCCGCGGATATGGAACCCCAGCAGAAACCCGTAACCGCAACGGCCGCGGATTCCTCGCGGTTTGCCGAGCTGGGACGGGCCGCTTCGGGCGCGTCCGTAATCAAACTGGTATCCACTATCGTGGAGGGCGCGGTGCGGGCCGGCGCCACGGATATCCACCTGGATCCCCAGCAGCCGGAGACCCGAGTACGATTCCGCATTGATGGCGTCCTGCATGATGTCATGAGCATTCCCGAATCCCAGCACGCGGCAGTGGTCTCCCGGGTAAAAGTGCTGGCGGATATGGACATCACCGAGACGCGGCATCCCCAGGACGGCCATTTCCGGGCGCAGGTGGGCGATGTGGACCTGGATATCCGGGTGGCTACCATGCCGACTTTCCTGGGTGAACGGGTCGTGCTGCGGCTGCTGGACCAGTCGGCGGTCCTGTCCGGAGTGAAAGACCTGGGCCTGGAACCGGATGACGAAAAAAAGCTGCTCCGCAATATTCATCAGCCTTACGGGATGATCCTGGTCACCGGCCCGACCGGAAGCGGCAAAACCACCACGCTCTACGCGGCGCTGAACCAGAAAGATGTTTTTACGGAAAGCATCGTTACCCTGGAAGATCCTGTTGAATATCAGCTTTCCGGAATCAACCAGGTCCAGATTGATCCCGACATCAACCTCACTTTCGCGTCAACCCTGCGCGCGGCGTTGCGTCAGGATATCGACGTGCTCCTCGTGGGTGAAATCCGGGATCAGGAAACGGCCCAGATCGCCATCCGCGCGGCCATGACGGGGCACCTGGTATTCAGCACCCTGCACACCAACGACGCGCCGGAAGCGGTCAGCACGCTCCGGAATATGGGGATTCCGCCGTTCCTGATTTCCAGCGCCCTGACCTGCGTGATCGGGCAGCGCCTGGTACGGAAAATCTGTCCCGAATGCCGGAAACGGTTCAAGCCCAAACCGGACCTGCTGGCAGCCATTGGCCTTCCGGAAGACACCAAGGCGCTGTACCACGGCACCGGCTGCGTCGCCTGCCATCACACGGGTTGCAAGGGGCGTACCGGTATCTTTGAGGTGCTGGAAGTTACGCCTGAGGTCCGGGAACTTATCCTCAAAGAGGCGCCGCCCGATCAGCTGGCGGCCGCGTCCGGAATGAAAAGTATGGCAGACCGGTGCCGCCAGAAAATCCTGAACGGCCTTGTCGCTCCGGAAGAATTTCTGCGGGTCATACGGGTATAGCCGGCCATGACGCTCATGTCCGTTGACCATACCTGGTACGAAAAACCGGCCGGCATCCGCGTGCGTCCCAGCGCGGGCGGCGTGGTCGCCCGTATGGAAAACGGCCGGATCCTGATTGCGCTCGCGCGGGAAAAAGGACTGGCGGGATACGTATTGCCCAAGGGAGGACGGGAGCCCGGCGAGGATGTGGACAGCGCGGCCCACCGCGAAATCGCCGAAGAGGTTGGCCTGACCCGGGTCCGCCGGCTGGCGGACCTGGCCGTCCTCGAAAGGTTGGAGTCTGAGCGGCGGTTCTGGTCTGTGATCGACTACGGCCTCTATCTTACGGACCAGGTTTCCGGACCCATCGGCGATCCGGAAAACCATCCCGGCATGGCGTGGTGTGACCTGGACCGCCTGCCAGACCTGTTCTGGCCGGATGAACGCGAACTGCTTGAAGCAAAACGGGAATTCATCCGGCAGGTTGTCATGAACGCTCACGCCGCGGATACGGGCCGAAATCATGAATCCTCCTGATTTTTCCGTGCCCTCAGATCTTTCGGACTCTGACCGATATCTTCCGGAGACCGCCCGCCGTCACATCGTTCCCGTTCTGCCGGATGATCCCGCGTATCCGGAATCGCGCGTTCCCCTACACGTCGTGCTTGACAACCTGCGCAGCGCGTACAACGTGGGTTCCATTTTTCGCACGGCGGATGCCTGCCGGGCCGCCCACCTGTGGCTGTGCGGCATGACCGCCCACCCGCCCCATCCTAAACTGGAGAAAACCGCTCTGGGCGCCGAGCATGCCATCCGCTGGAGCTATTTCGAACGCAATCGGGATTGCGTGGCCCGACTGAAGGAACTGAACATTCCGATCGTGGCGCTGGAGGTATTGCCTTCCGCCATTCCATACCACCAGTTTGATTGGCCGCGGCCCGTAGCGCTGGTGGTCGGCAATGAGGACCGCGGCGTCCATGAACGGGTGCTGCGCCATTGCGATGCCGTGGTATGCATTCCCATGCTGGGCATCAAGAACAGCCTGAACGTGGCCACCGCCTTCGGCATTGCCGCTTACGGCATTCTCCAGCAGTGGGGGCTGCTCAGCCTTTCGGAGCCTGCGGCGCGGCTCCCCCTGCAATCTCCCTGAGACGAAACGCAGCCCCCGTCACCGCAGTTCGTGCACTTCCTTCAGCTTGGCCGCCCGCGCCCGAAGCACATCCACGTTGGGAATCCGCTCGTCGTACTGCTGGGCGTCAGCCCCAATCAGGATCTGCAGCAGATCATATGCCTCCTGGTAGCGCTCTAGGCGGTCCATGCAGGTTGCGAGGCGATAAACATTAATCCAGTAATTGGCTCCGGCTTGGCCGTAACGGTCCAGGGCGAGCTGAATCACGCTGGCCGCCTTCCCGAACTGGAGCGTGGAAATGAGATAGTACCCAACCCGGGTCAGCCCGGCCTCATCTATGGCGTCCTGCTGCGGATTCTGCCCGGGCGCGTGGCTGGTATATTTGGAAACCATGTAATTGACGCCGCCGCTGGTGCCCAGCCAGAAAATGCCCACCAGCACCAGAATAATCGCCGGCCATTTAAGTCCGCTCAGATCCATAGCCTGCCCCTTCTGCTCAGTGCCGCGGCGCCCCGCGCGGAGCGTCTGCGGCTATATGCCTATAAACCCGCGTACTGTTCTGGTAATTCCTGAGATGATCGGCACTTCCACCAAAGACGCGATCACGCCTATCGCCAGGGCCGTAACGGCCAGCACGATCAACGAGCCCAGCAGACGGGTGATCCGGTGCACGATTCCGAGACCGGTTTTTCGGCCTTTCACATCGGAATATGTACGGGTCTCACCGATGAATTTTTCATGGCGCTCCCGACAGGCGTCGCTGCAGTACCACCCTCCGGGCCCCTGAACGACGCATACTTTGCACACCGCCGCGCCGCATTGCTTGCACCGGTACACCGCCGGCGCCGCAGGATGATTCACGCATGATCCCGCCGTGCCTACCTCCAGCATCTGTCAACTCCCGGTGTCATAAAACCACTTTTTATTAGATTTTACCATATGTGACATCAAGGCGTGGCGAGCCGGTCCAGCAGCGCCGCGATATCCCGGCGGATTTCCCGGATCGTGCGCCACCGCCGGTCCTCCACCGCGCGCTGCCGCCGGGCACCTCCGACTTCCGGCGTCTCTCCGTCATCCTCAAGGCCGCAGAATCGCGCCACTTCCGCAACGCGCCGGTCAAGCAGATCCCGGGCTTTCGCCGCAGCATCCGCGCGCGACGGGTCATTCCCCGCCTGGTCCGCCGCTTCACGCAGGCGGGTCAGCATGCCGTGGTCCTCAATTCCGTCACGCACCGCGTGCCAGCGTTTGCTGGGCACCACCCCTTTCCCCTGATAGACCAGCAGGTAATCCGGTTCCCCGCTGTTAAACCACGGATCATACTGGGAAGTGCAATAGGTCCAGAAGCCCATCGCCTTGAACCCGTGATGCGCGCACAGCCAGGCCTGGCCCCGGTAGTAGGCCAGGGCGGAACGGTTTTTCGCGTTCCCCAGGCACTCGTACACGAAGACGTCGCCGCCGGTAGCCTTGAGGAAATCCAGTTTGGCGGAATCCGGTTTAAGCACGATACCGGTCCGGTTGGGACACCAGATATCGACGTAGGGCGCCATAGCCTGGAGATCCTCCAGGGAGGCGTCCCCCACCGGATCCGTGTAGATCAGGATATTCGGATCCGCCTCCCGGGCCAGGCGCGCCATGTCGATATGCAGCTCAACCAGCCCCGGATGCAGGCCGGGCTCGTCAACCGGGTACAGCGCCCATTCCCGGTAATCAAGCCCCCGGGCTTTCATGTGTTCCACCCACGCGCGCAGCCAGGCAACACAGGCCCGGTTCCAGGCCTCAGACCGGATCGGCGCCGGCCCTTTGAGGTACGACTGGTAATTGAAAAACAGGATAATTCCGTGCCCCCGGTGCGCTTCCACATACGCGTCCACTTCGGAGTAATCCGGAGGCCCCGTAAGGTTTCCGGCCTCGTCAAATGTCGCCTTCGGCGCGAAGGTGCAGATGAACACGCTGGTACCGTGACGCAGCTGGTCCTCCAGGGCGGCCTCCGGCTGATCCGACAGGAATGAGCGGTGCACGTATCCCCAGTGGCACAGCCCAAGCGTCTGGCGTTCAGGCAATTTATGGGGCCAGACGGTCACCGGAATGGTCAGGATGGTTTCCGCAGTATCCCGGCTGAGCGCCCGGCACCGGATGGACAGGGTCCACGCTCCCGGTTCCAGGCCTTTCGTGTCGATTTCCACGTATGCCTGCCTGCCGTCCATCGGGGGGATAACGATCACGCTGCCCTGGTTGAGCTCCGGCAGGGCATCGGCAGACGCGTCTCCCATTTCCGTGGGAACCGGTATGGCCTCCCGCACAGTCACGGCATTTCCAGCGGGACGCTCTGTTCCATCGGGACCGGTCAGCGTTGGCTTCTCCATACGGATATACAGCGGCGCGCCGCCGAGGTTGAATAGGTTAAACGCGGCGGATTCAATTTCGCCAGCAAAGGCCTCAATGCCTATATCTTCCGGTCTGAATCGCCCTTCGAGCAGTTCATCCAGGCCGCCGAAGGGCGCCCAGGGGTTCGCCGGCACCGCCAATACGCGCCGGCCGTCACGTTCCAGCAGTTCCCCGCACAGGCGCAGGCGGGCGGAAACGTTACAGGCCTCCTGGATATCCCGGGTGAGCGCCGCCAGCGCATCGCTGGACAACGCCTCGCACACGGCAGCTTTGCGCTGCCAGTCAGCCAGATTCTCCCTCAGCCAGGCGGCCTGGACCGCATAAGGTACCACATCCGCGGGAGGCAGCGTTCGGGAGAGCCGGTCCAATACATCCAGTGTCTCCACCAGTTCTGCCAGTTCGGAGGCGAAGGGTACAAAACGGACTGATTTTTCGGCGCGGGCCATTTCACGCCCGTCCCGGTCCGTCACCACACAGGAAAAAGTCAACTCAGATGGACGGCGACCGCCCAGGGTATAAGCCATCACGCCGGATATATAGGTCCCCGCCATAGTCAAACTTTTTCTGGTTGGGCGTCCATCCTGGGTTACTTCCAGCGCCACCGCGGCCGAAACCGGCTCCGGAAACGTTACCGTAACCCCGCACTCGTTTCGGCCCACCCGAAGTTTTCCCGGATCCAGTTTGATAACCGGGCGCGCGGTCTGCTCTGGCGTTGGCCGCGGCGCGTACCAGCCGCAGCGCCGGCTGTCCACCCGGTACTCCGCCCAGGCGACCGTTCCGGGGGAGGCTCCCCGCCAACGCCACGCGGTGATTGAACCGGTAACTACAGGGCAGACCATGGTCAGCAGGCCATCGCCCTTTAGATCCACCACTGCCGGTGTCGCGTTGGTCGATCCGCCCAGGAGTGTCGAATCCAGTAATTTTCCGGACGCATCCAAAACGGATAAGGTTTTGTCATACCCGGCCGCGATAACCTCAAGCTGGCCGTCGCCGTTGATATCCGCCACGGCTGCCGACCGGCGGATCCGTTCTCCCAGGTCGTACTGCCAGATCGTACTGCCGTCATGGCTTAGCGCCGTCAGTTTTCCCGACAGGTCGCCGACGATAACTTCCAGATCCCCGTCGCCATCCAGGTCTGCCGCGGATATGGAACTGTCCACGCCGCGGTTGAGCGGAACAGACCACCGGTCTTCACCCGTCGCGGAAAATACCCGCAGCCCGTCGGCTGTTCCGGAGAGAATTTCAGGAGTTCCGTCACGGTCCAGGTCGGCCACGACATGCGCGCCGCCGGCCGGGACCCCGATTCCCGCCCGGAATTTCTCCCGGCCCTGGGCGTCCAGGCAGATCACTGTGTCCTTCGCGCCGGAAAGCAGAATCTCCGCTTTGCCGTCGTGGTCCAGGTCCGCCACGGTAGGGGCGCCGGCGAATCCGCCTTCCTGTTCAAAGCGCCATTTTTCTGTACCGTCCCCGCTCAGTGCCACCGCGCGCAGTGCGGAATCGGAAACAACCAGTTCCAGGATGCCATCCCCGTCCAGGTCGGCCGCCGCTACGCCGCCGCATGCCCAGCGGATATGGCCGGACATCTTATACTTCCAGAGTTCTCTTCCATCCTGACCCGACAGCGCGTATACCATCCCCATGTTGGTTTGGATCAGGACTTCCGGCCCCGGGGCTTGATGCACATCCGCAATGGTCGGCGCCACACTGACGGTTTCACGCTGGGCCCAGGTCCACAGGACATTACCCGCGCCGTCCAGCGCGCTGACCGAGCCGTGAATACCGCCGCACACCAGCTCGGGCAGCCCATCCCCATTCAGGTCGCCAACCCCCACCGACGCGTCGAACTGCTCTCCAGGCGGCTGCCAGGACCACGCCTGTTCGAGTTCCGCCCGGGCCGCGGCTCCCATACACCCCACCGCCGCGGCCATAATAATCATCATCCAAAAAGTTTCACGGTTCCTGTTCATAGCCCAATCCGCTCCTGCGTTTATTGTCTGCTTTCCGGATTATATCCCCTGTACGCCCAAACCGGAAAAACGGGAAGGAGAAATCACCGGAGATCCACACAGGACGGAATGGCCTGCCGGCCGACCGGAAAAGTCTTCAGCGCGCGGTCATTCTTTCAGGTTGGCCGGTTTATACCGTCTGGGATCAATTCCATATTTTTCGACGCGCAGTCCCATCAGGCACTCGGAAATGCCCAGCTGGCGGGCCGCCTTGGCCTTGTTGCCCCGGTTGTTTTTCAGGGCTTCCACAATCATTTCCCGTTCCACCCGTTCCAGAGTTTCGGTAAGGGTGCCCTTCATCACGGTATTGCTGGCTTCGGCTGTCTGGAGCGTCGGCGGCAGGTGGTGGCCGTGTATCACGTCGTCGTCCGTCAGGATTACGGCCCGTTCGATGACGTTTTCCAGTTCCCGGACATTGCCCGGCCAGTGGTAGCTCATCAGCATGTCAATAGCCGGCGTGGAGATGCGGCGGACGTATTTATTGTTTTCCTTGCTGTATTTCTCGACAAAGAAATTGGCCAGGTCCAGAATGTCGGTTTTACGTTCCCGGAGCGGCGGGACGTAAATAGGAAACACGTTCAGCCGGTAGTAAAGGTCCTGCCGGAATTTCCCTTCCTGCATGAGCTGTTCCAGGTCCCGGTTAGTCGCGGCGATCACGCGTACATTTACCCGGATGGTCTCGGTGCCGCCGACCCGCTCAAACTCTTTTTCCTGCAATACGCGAAGCAGCCGGATCTGCACCTGAGGGCTCAGGTCGCCGATTTCATCCAGGAAAATGGTGCCCCGGTTGGCCATTTCAAAGCGGCCTTCCCGCCGGCGGATTGCCCCGGTAAACGCGCCTTTCTCGTGGCCGAACAGCTCGCTTTCCACGATATGTTCCGGAAGGGCGGCGCAGTTGACCCGGATAAAAGGTTTGCCGGCCCGGTCACTGTTGTAGTGGATGGATTGCGCGACCAGTTCCTTGCCCACCCCGCTCTCCCCGCGGATCAGTACCGTGGCATCGGTGGGGGCAACCTGGATCATCAGGTCATATACCGCCTGCATGGCCTTGGAACGGCCGATCATATTGGCCGGCTGAAACTTGCGGCGCAGTTCCTGCTGAAGCAGCATGTTGTCCCGAACCAGCTGTTCGTACTCCTCCTGTGACCGCTGCCGAAGCCGAACCGCGCGGGCAATGAGCGACGCGATGATCTGCAGCAGGCGAAGGTCTTCCTCCAGGGAAACCGACTTGTCAAACAGCCGGTCGGCGCTCAGCGCCCCCACCACAACCGACTCCAGCTTTATGGGCACGCAGAGATAGGAAACTTCTTCCCGGGAAAGCGCCCGCGCCTGCGTTCGGTTGAGAAAGGTGGCGTCTTCCGACACTTTCGGAATGACGACGGGACGCCCTTCCTGGACCACGCGGCCGATGACCCCTTCACCCAGCTGATACCGGCCGCGTTCCAGCTGCTCCTGGGTTAACCCATGCGCGGCGCAGATTATAACTTCATTCCGTTCCCGGTTAAGCAGCGCGATGGTTCCACGGAGCATACCGGTACGCCGCGCGAGCAGACGCAATATCGGACCCAGCTCGTCCCGTATATCCGTGCTGCGGTCCAGCAGCTCACTGATTTCCAGGAGCAGGCTGAGTTCATCGACGTCCCGGCGCGCCTGGTTCAGAACTGATGGCATACCCTCTCCTTTTTTCTTACAATCTTTACAAAACACTTTATATTTTCTTACCGTATTGTAAGAAAAAAGGATTAATGAAAACGAACTATTCCCTCACTATTCTCAAAAATTTTACGGAAATGTAGGTTGTGAAATCCGTTATATCCTTGCCTACACGCCCAGGGTTTCATATGCCGGCCACGGCGCCCGATTGGGGCGTTCGCTGAGCGCGGCGGCTTCCGCGTCGCCGACGATTTCGCCTGTCTCAGGATGAATCTGAATCCGCCTTTTGGCCCTGCAGGCCACGTTGC
Organism: Candidatus Hydrogenedentota bacterium; assembly: GCA_029776995.1. Classification (GTDB taxonomy): domain Bacteria; phylum Hydrogenedentota; class Hydrogenedentia; order Hydrogenedentales; family CAITNO01; genus JAGPFE01. Next base: position 3,606 of record JAKOTZ010000039.1, on the reverse strand, counting down.
CATAATGGCACAGCGCGGTGCTCAGGCATCCTTCCTCGATTGGGGCGGCCGGCTTTCCCTGTCCCCGGATGGCCGCCAGAAAACTGTTGGCATGGGGCACTTCGATGTCGCTGCCGCCGCGCCGTTCCGGCTTACCGTCCACGGGCGTGAATTTCCAGCCTCCCCGCGTAATCCGCAGCGTGCCTTTATCTCCCCAGAATTCCGCTCCGACTTCGTCGCCGTCCATGCCCTTTTTGCACCAGAGCCGTTCTTCCCAAAGGACGGTAAGCCCGGGGTATTCATACAGGATGGTCTGGGTATCCGGAGTCTCTTTGGCATCCCGAACCACAAACGTGCCAGCCGCGCCGCTGACCGCCACGGGATACCGCAGGTTCAGAAACCATCGCACCACGTCCAGCCAGTGGGCTCCCCAGTTCCCCATCTCGCCGGTTCCGTAATCCGGAACAAAATGCCAGTTGTAATGCGTCATGACCGGGTTATAGGGCCGCCAGGGCGCGGGCCCCACCCAAAGCTCATAGTCGAACCCTTCAGGAGGATCTGTATCCGGAACGCGCTGAAGAACAGGCCGGTCATGGGTCACCCACGCGCGGGCGAAACCGACTGTTCCCAGGTTGCCCCCCGCCACAAACTGGGCCGCCTCTTGGAAGTGGGCGCCGCTGCGCTGCTGGGTACCCACGATAACCGTTTGCCCGGGATGTTTTGCCGCGGCCGCCAGCATGGCTTTGTTGTCCCGCAGGTTGAAGGATGCCGGTTTCTCCACGTACACGTGCTTTCCTGCTTCGAGGGCAAGCACCGTCATCAGGCCGTGCCAGTGGTCCGGCGTGGCGATCACCACCGCGTCAATATCTTTCCGGTCCAACACAACCCGAAAATCCTGAACGAACTCAGGCGCAGGATTGATTTGGGCTTCCTTGACGCCGCGCTCATACATGGCCCAGTCACAGTCACAGAAAACGGCCACTTCGGCTCCCGCCGCGACCAGGTTGGATGCCACCTGGTGGCCCCGGTTCCGGGTACCGATTACGGCCGCGCGGATACGTTCATTCGCTCCCCACACGCGGGCGGCTGACAGGGCGGCCAGCCCCGCGGCCGCGGTTTTTACGAAGCTCCGGCGGGTCATTTCAGCCTGGCTCATCATGGCGCCTCCTCTTACAGGTCCGGTTTAGCAGTCGGCCAACGTTCCTGACCGGCCATTCTATGTTAAAATGTAACCGTTTCTGAAACCATGCGCGTTTCAGAATCACGGCATCTTCCCCTCTCCTGAACGGATACGCGTTCAGCACCAAGTCTGACCGTGCCGGTTCAGGAGCGGTTTCGCCGTTCCGAATATTGCAATCCTCGAGGAGTCCATTCATGGCAACCACCATTACAAAACGGTCCGAAGACTATTCCCAGTGGTATATCGACGTGGTGCTGCAGGCTGATCTGGCGGAGTACTCCCCCGTCAAGGGCTGCATGGTCATCAAACCCAACGGTTATGGCATCTGGGAAAATATCCAGCGCAACCTGGACCGTATGTTTAAGGAAACCGGGCACGTCAATGCCTATTTCCCGATGTTTATCCCCGAAAGCTTTCTGAAAAAGGAAGCTGAACACGTGGAAGGTTTCGCTCCGGAATGCGCCATGGTCACCCATGCCGGCGGAAAACAGTTGGAAGAGCCCCTGGCGATCCGCCCCACCTCTGAGACCATCATCTGGTCCACCTACCGCAACTGGATCAAAACCTGGCGGGACCTGCCCATCCTGATTAACCAGTGGGCCAATGTCTGCCGCTGGGAGATGCGCACCCGCCTGTTCCTGCGGACCACCGAATTCCTCTGGCAGGAGGGACACACCGCCCACGCCACCTGGGAGGACGCGGAAGAAGAGGCCATGCGGATGATCCGGGTGTACCAGCGTTTCGCTGAAGAATTCCTGGCCATGCCGGTCGTCGTGGGCCGGAAAACCAACCGGGAAAAGTTTGCCGGCGCGGACCATACCTACTGCATCGAAGCAATGATGCAGGACGGCAAGGCGCTGCAGGCCGGCACGTCCCACCATCTGGGACAAAACTTCGCGAAAGCCTTTGACGTGAAGTTCCAGGACCGCGACATGCAGCTGAAATACGTGTATGCCACCAGCTGGGGCGTCTCCACCCGGCTTATCGGAGGGATGATCATGACCCACAGCGATGATGACGGGCTGGTCATTCCGCCGCGCCTGGCGCCGCTTCCCGTGGTTTTCGTTCCCATTTACCGAAAGGACGACGAACGGGAACTGGTATTGAATCGAATTGCTTCGATTACCGACGGATGGGACCCGCTCTTTTACAAAGTGGATGACCGGGACCAGTACCGACCGGGCTACAAGTTCGCTGAATGGGAAGTGAAGGGCGTTCCCCTGCGTGTCGAAATCGGACCCCGGGATGTCGCCCAGAATACCGTTGTGGTGGTCCGCCGCGATACAAAAGAAAAAACAACCTGTTCGTGCGATACGCTCCTGGACACGCTGAAAACCATGCTCAGCGACATGCAGCAGGACCTCTTCAACGCCGCCAGAGAACGGATGAACGCGCGAACGTATACCGTAGATTCCTACGATGAATACCGTGAGCGGGTCGAGGAAGGGGGATTTTTCCGCGTGTTCCTGGACGTGGACAACCCCGAAGTGGAGGCCAAACTGCAGGAGGACACCCGGTCCACGGTCCGGTGTATTCCCTTCGACCGCCCGGATGAGGAGGGACCCTGTATGATAACGGGAAAACCCTGCCGCGGGCGGGTAATCGCAAGCCAGTCTTACTGACTTCTGCCTTGCGTCGGGCCGACCCGATCATTATGCTGTAGGGAAAGTCCGTGTCCGTGCGGCATGGTTGGGGAGATACAGGCTGTTCATGAGTTCATCCGGAAACAATGGCGAGATCTTTTCCGGGCAGGCTGAGGCATCGGCAGGGCCTGAGGAGCACACAGGATCGCCGGACACGCAGCCAGCTGACGCGCCGGATACCACCGCGGAGCGGGAAAACCTGATCTCAGAATCCGACCTGGAACGCGTCCGCGCGCTCGCCCGAACGGGACGCCGGGAGGAGGCCATCGCCCTGTGCCGTCAATGGGCCGCAACGAATCCCCGGGCTGCCGTGCTGCTGGCTGAGATACTGACGGATCCAGAACACCATGTCACCACCAGGCATACGCCCTCCGTACGAACCGCCCGAAACCTGCTCCGTCTAAGCGCGGGAATGATTCTGGTAGGTATCGGCACAACGGGCGCGCTGATTAAACAGATGTGCCCGCCGGAATCCGTTATGGACGGGCTGTGTCCCCCATGGGTACCGGCGGGAATCGCGTTTGGCGTCCTGCTGTCGGCATGTCTGGTTTTGGGATGGTATCACGCGGCGATATACCGGATTGCCCGCTGGCGGGACCTGGCCGACGCTCCGATCCGGGCCATAATCGGGTCCATGGGCGACGCGCTGCTGCTGAGCCTGCCGCTGCTTGGTCCCTGGCTGGCTGTACGCCAGCTGCGGATGCTGAATGACGCGGGCCGGGATACGGGATATGGCCTTAACGCGGCGCTGTGGCTGATGTTTGGCCAGATACTGCTGCTGGCGTTGAGCCTCGGCCTGTTGCT
>JAKOTZ010000080.1 GCA_029776995.1 Candidatus Hydrogenedentota bacterium | reverse complement strand
GTAATATAACGTGAGATTTGAGAGAAGTGCGAGGAATGAACAGAATGAGAGATATACGCCCTGAGGCAGATCCGCGGCGTTTGCTGTTCGGATCGGTTTGCGCGGCCGTGGCGATTTTGGTAGTGCTGGTCGGGTGTTCGGGTGGGAGCCGGGATCGGGATCCCGCAGAGATTTTGGTTGCCGACGCCGCCAGAAACAGCGCATCCCCCGCGGGGCCGCAGTTAACCCCTTCCCTGAATATTGGCGATGTGGAAGCGCTGGTGCGGCTTTCTCTGAAAGCGCCGGCGGAACAGTTTCCGCCGACAGCCGAAGTGGAGCCCATGGAGACCCGCAAGGGCCACCTGGCGGCGTGGTATGTAACCCTGAAACCGCCGCACCCTAAGTCCATTAACGTTACGCTGGACATAACGGTCATGCGGGATTTCAGCGAACGGCCGGTAGTTCTGGAGTTGGAACTGTTGCGGGATGACCAGCCGACTGGCATAACCTGGCGCACGATGATCAGCCGCCAGTTTATCCCGGCCGGCACGGAGGTCCCGGATGGTCCCCGTTCGTTCCAGGCGGATATGCTTCAGGGGCTGACTGAACTCCCGTCGTCTGTGCTGGCAGTGGTGCGCGCCAGGGCAGCGCTGACCCCAAAAGGTACGGATCCTGCCGCGTTGGACTGGGAACATTTCGATATGAACAGCGTTCCGCCGGAAGACCGGAGCGTGATGTACAGCAATCCCGTTCGGGTAACGTTTGAAAACGGTTCGTAACCGGCAGCCCGACGGATGGCCGGTGTAACGGCAACAGGAGGGAACATGGCAATGCGTTCGGCTAAGAGCTGTTTTTGGGCGGGGCTGATGGCATCGATCTGGGCGCTTGCGGCTGCCGCGGGAGAGGTGCCTGTAGTGATCGCCACGGGAGAAGGGGAGTCTCATTCCCTGCCGGAATTTGCGGTGTTTGCCCTGGAGAAGTCATTTACGGCGGACACGCTCAAGAGCGCCACCGACACCTGCAGGCAGTGGATTGGAATGGCGATTGACCGTTTCAAAAAAGAGGATCTGCTGGCCTCGGAAATAGAAGCGGGGTATCCCCGGATCACTTCGCTGGACGAAAAAACGGTTTCCGGACGGATCACGGTCCGTTTCGCCATGAAAGTCTTTAATGAAGCGAGCGCTTCGGGGCCGTCGTTCGGCGCGTTGTGTGATACGCTGCTGGCGGCAGCCGCGGAACTGGGCGCAACCCTGAGCATGGAGCCGTGGGTTCCGGCAGACCGGGAGAAAGCCGAACAGGAAGCGCTGATCCAGGCGGCAGCGGCGGCATACCCGGGGGCGGAAGCGATTGCCGGCGCCGTGCGGAGTTCAATCTACGCCGTCCAGTCGATAGAAATCCTGGAGGTTACCTGGACGCCTCATCCTGAGGCGATTTCCGGAGACAGGCCGCTGCTGCGCTGCCATGCCAGGGTGAAGGCCGTATATCAGCTGGCGCCGCTCAGCCAGCCGTGATTACAGATCGGCTGATGGCCGTGCGGCGTTTGCCGTGCTGAACCCTTTAGACTAAAATAGGGTCATGTACAGGCTGTGCCCGAACAGGACGGGCGCGGTGCAGACATCGTGGGAGACGTTGCCATGAAAAAAGCGCTGGTACTTCTCGCTAACGGATGCGAAGAAATGGAAGCGGTCACAACGGTCGATATTCTTCGTCGGGGTGGAGTTGAAGTGACCGTCGCGGGCGTGAACGAGGGGGTAATTCAGGCCAGCCGTGGGGTCAGATTGGTGCCGGATCAGGCACTTGATGCGGCGCTCAAAAACGGTCCCTGGGATATGGTTGTACTGCCCGGTGGGATGGACGGGACCCGGACACTGACCGAGGATCCGCGGGTTCAGGCCCTGTTGCGTGAGACTCATGGGGCGGGAGGAATCGTGGCGGCCATCTGCGCGGCCCCTATGGCGCTGGAGCGGGCTGGGCTGCTCTCCGGGTGCCGTTTTACCGCCTATCCCGGCGTGCTGAAGCCCGATGCCGGCGGAGGCACGTATACCGGTTCCCGTGTAGAGGTAGACGGGAATTTGGTTACTTCCCGGGGACCCGGCACGGCCGTTGATTTCGCGTTAACCCTGGTGGAAATTGCCGCCGGCAGGATGATGCGGGAGAAAGTGCGTCAGTCGCTGGTCATGGACTAGCCAAAAACCGGAACAAACGAAGAACCTAACACAATGCTCGATGAATTCAGGCCATACAGCGTGGATCCGGTTGGCGGAAAACAGCCGGTGGACCGTTTGGAGGGAGGAGCAAACGCGCCGGTTCCCCGCCCGAAGATGGCCATGAGCATACCGGGAAGAATCATCGGCATCCGTCGGAGCAATATCAATCGGAGCGGAGGCCACACCTTCGACGTGACGGTTGGCGCTGAAGAATACACGGAAATCGTGCTGCGCGTTCCCAACGGGGCGTACGCCAACCTCATGGGAAAGCGCGCGGTGCTGTATATCGATGAATGACACTGTTTAAATGTGGATTCACAAAGGAGAAAGTAATGTATTTTTCCGGTATTTCAGACGAGGCGGGAAAGACGATTGACCGGCAGATCGCCGCGCACCGGGAACTGGGCTGGTCTTACCTGGAACTTCGGACCGTAAACGGGGTAAACCTGACCCAGCTTCCGGATGATGAATTTGATCAGGTATACCGCGCGGTTTCCGAGGCAGGCATGCGGGTGTCCTGTTTTGCCAGCGCCATTGCCAACTGGGCTCGACCGATTACATGCAATCCTGAGATTGACCGGCAGGATCTGGCGCGGGCAATCCCCCGCATGCACCGGTTTGGAACCCGTTTTATCCGCGTTATGAGTTATCCGAACGATCCCGAAAAGCCCGTTCCGGAAGATGAATGGCGCAGGGAGGCCATTGCCCGGATGAAGGTCCTGGCCCGCATGGCCGAAGACGGAGGCATTGTTCTGCTTCATGAAAACTGCAGCGGATGGGGCGGATTGTCCGCGGAGAACTCCAATATTCTGCTGGGAGAAGTGAACAGCCCGGCGCTTAAGGTGGTGTTCGATACGGGGAATCCCGTCACCTACGGCCAGAATGCCTGGGAGTATTACCATGCCGTCCGCAAGGATATCGCGTATGTGCACATCAAGGACGCGCGGAAAATAGACGGCGTGGACCACTACACCATGTGCGGGGACGGGGACGGGTACGTGCGTGAAATTCTGGCAGACCTTAAAGCGTCCGGGTATGACGGAGGCATTTCGATCGAGCCGCATCTGGCGGCGGTGATTCACACAGGCCAAACCTGCGATGACGCGGAGGCGCTGTACGCGTCATATGTGGCTTACGGGCGCCGCCTGATGGAACTGGCCCGGGAAATCGGCTGGCAGTGGAGTTAGCCGAATAAAAAGTTTGCATTTCGCGGAGATTTTGATTAACCTAAAACGTGGAGAACGTCGCGCGCGCGGCGTTTTGGAAGAAAGGGCGGCGTGAGCCGCTGAAGGTCAGCATCCCAACTATGATGGAGGGAGAACCATGGCGAAGAAGACGGTGAATGTGGCCATGATCGGGGCCGCCTTTATGGGTAAGGCCCACAGCAACGGGTGGCGGAAAGTGGCGATGTTCTTCGACCCGCCCTACACGCCGGTGATGAAAGTGGCGTGCGGCGCGCCGGGCGAGGATATGACCGTCGCCAAGGAAAAATGGGGATGGCAGGAAGTCTCCAACAACTGGGAAGAAGTGGTCAACCGCCCGGACATTGACATTGTGGATATCTGCACGCCCAACTGGCTGCACCCCCCCGTGGCCATCGCGGCGGCCAAAGCCGGCAAGCATGTGGTCAGTGAAAAGCCGCTGGCCAATTCCCTGCAGGAAGCCCAGGATATGCTCAAGGCGGCACAGTCGGCGGGCGTTAAGCACATGTGCGGATTTTCCTACCGTTTCGCGCCGGCTGTCCAGACCATCCGCAAAATGCTCGAGAAGAAACAGCTTGGGCAGATCTTCCACTTCCGGGCGGCCTACCAGCAGGACTGGATCGTGGATCCCGACTTCCCCATGGTGTGGCGCCTGAAGAAAAAGTGGACCGGATCCGGAGCGCTGGGCGATATCGGCGCCCATATTACGGACCTGTGCCATTTCCTGGTGGGCGATGTGGCCGAAGTGGCCGCGGCCATGGAAACCTTCATCAAGAAACGCAAGATTCCTACCAGCACGGTCGGCGGCATATCCGGAACTCAGGGCAAGGATACCGGAAAATGGGATACGGTGGATGTCGATGACGCGGCGGTATATCTCGGGCGGATCAAAGGGTCCAATACGCTGGCCACGTTTGAAGCGACCCGTTTCGCTCCCGGCCGGCGCAACTACAATTGCATCGAGATCTATGGCAGCGAAGGCTCCGTGATCTGGAATCAGGAAGACATGAACCAGTTCCTGTATTTCAGCCGGAAAGATGCGCCAACCCTGCAGGGGTTCCGCAAAGTGCTGGCCTGTGACGTGGGGCACCCCTATGTGCACGCGTGGTGGCCCCCTGGACACATCATCGGGTACGAACACCTGTTCGTCCATGAACTTTATGAATTCCTGTGCGGCCTGAAAGCCAAAAAGGCCACCTATCCGACCTTCGAGGATGCGGTGAAGTGCCAGAAAGTGCTGGACGCCGTCGAACGCGCGGCCGCATCGAAGAAATGGGAAAAAGTCTGATCTGATCCAAACCGACAGACGCCGCCGGCAGGATATCTGCCGGCGGTTTTTTGTTTTCAAATGCGGTCTGGTTTCTCCGGGTCGGTCTGTTCCACAATAATGCCTTTTCGGTAGAGGATCTCTTTTGCTTCCGAGGATAAAAGTCCCCGGAGTGCCAGGCTGTGTTTCGGATCCGTTGGTAAAATGCGACCGGACAGTTCCGGATAACTGGTCAGTTCAGCCAGGAGAACCGGATCGTCGCATTCCACCAGGGTGACCCGGCGCAGGCGTACCCGCCGCGGGGTTCGGTCCCAGTCTTCAAGGGTTCGTTTTACGTTATCGGGGATTCGGTTGTTCCGGGCGTGGCGTTCAAGGAAACCGACTAAAAAATGATCGGGATAACCCTGTTGCAGCGCGGACAGGTATTTCTCCCGGGTCAGGCGGAACAGGAGCGCATGCTCGCCCTCGCCGGACACTTCCCCATACACCGACAGTACGGGCAGCACCAGAGGCGTGCCCTCCCGCAGCGACACAAAAACTTCGAAATCCGGTTTAACAATAAGTTCTGCCGGAGAGGCTGCGTGCTCAGCAGAGACGGGAACTTTTCCGCTGATCAGGTGGTAACCGAATTCCGTGATACTGGCCAGACTGGTGTTGTTTACCCTGCCCAGATCCACGATGCCGAACCAATGCAGAGGCTCCTGGAACAGGGTGGTCAGCCTGCGGATGCGGTCGGGATTCTCTGCCTCCCCGTATTGGTAACGTTTGTGGCGGTAGCAAAGGATCGGGTTTTCCAGGTCCGGGAAATCGCCGACAGCCTCGGCAAGGTATCGCAGCGTGTACCACTGCCCGGGTTTTATGACAGACGTCAGGGTCCGCAGCCGGCGCGAGAGATCCTGATATTTTCCCAGCGCATGTCGGGCAAGCATGATGTGGACTTCATTATGCGTGTGGGTATCCCACAGGGAAAGACGCGCCCCGGGAATAATTTCACCGCTTTCCGTCATCGTGAGAAAACCCAGCGGGACGGCTGTCCAGATGAGTTCATGCAGCCAGACGGGATCCACTTCTCCGCAGAAACGGGATATGGTTCGGAGGGAAGCAGCCGAAAGTTTTCCGGATTTATTCTGGACCAGGGGACGCTGTCCCGCGGCGCAGGCAATCCTGGCGAGCATCGTTACGCACTGGTCTCCGCATCGGCTGATCTGGTGTGGCCTTTTAACCCCTGCGATCTCCGCCGCGCTGGACGCTGTCTCCGGTTTTCGGAACCGTCTGATTTCGTCCAGCAACACGATTTTTCGCTGCAGCAGGTCTTCTTCATTAAAAGAAAAAGCTTCGAAACAGGCCATATTTCGAAGCAGTTCCCAAAGGGTCTGTTCCGCGCGGTATTCATCGAGTCCGGATAATTTCCGCAGGCGGCAGGCGTCCATTACACCTTCCGGGTGCTCCCATAAAACCTGATAAATCCGCCGTGCCGCTGCGGAAAAAGGGGCAGACTGAACCCACTGATGCACCCGGTCCGGATACAGATAAACTTTTTCCAGAAAGAGTTTTATGAATGCCTGCTTCGTTTTGACGGTTATCTTTCCGTCAAGCATGTGCTGCAGCCGGTCTATATCCGTCTTGTCCAGGCTGTAAAGCCTGTCGACCACAGCCTGCAGCGAACTTCCTGTGCCGTCCATATTTTTTTGGATGCGTTCGAGCGCCCGAATGGCTTCCCCCGTAATTTTTATCCGGGTGATATCCATGTAAAACAGGCGGGGATAGGCGTCAAGATAATGGTCCAGATCATCCGTGCGCATGGGGACGGCCCTGAAAAGGGCTGACGGCGTAAGCCCGCCTTTGGGCTGCGCGGCCAGGGCCTGGGCCATCCGGAAGGCCGTTTTGGGCAGTCCTTCCATGGCGATAATGATGCTGGCGGTGACAGTCATTCCGGACTCCAATGCGGGAAAATGGAGAAATATTCTAATGCCGGCAGGCTGATATGGGCAAGCGGAGCATCACCGATCCACCCGCCCGGCAAAAGGAAATGGGCAGTTTTTGAGAATACGGCGGCTGTTTACATCATTTTGCCGCGATTCCCTTGAATCTGCGTACGAATTCCGCTGTCAGGTCGATATAGGTGTACCCGTGTTCATGGGTGGCTTCGATATGGCTGTGCTCCGGGAGCTCATTGAAGGTGGAAATGTGCAGCCAGTCTGGGTTGGAAGCCATGGCAGCCTCGAATGTGCCCCGGTAATACGCGCCTTCCGGGTCGTCCGGGTAATTGACGCCGAACTTGGTCCGGTCTTTCCATCCGGCGCCCTTAAACCCGCCGTTTCGGGTCTTCCGCCCGTCATTGCTGCGCTCGTCGTATCCCGGTGAGATTGTGGCATGGTGCTGGGCCGGTTTTCCGTTTTTTCGGCCTTTTGTTTTGTTGTAACGGTCGATATGCCCGCGCATGGTTTTCATGAAATCAGCCAGCTGGCAGTCTTCCACGTCCACGAGGGTGTATTCCTCCAAAGACCGGAACGCGCCCAGGTATTCAGCGCCCTTTCCGCCCTGGTAGCTGCCGGACATAATCGGAAAAGAAGGGAGTCCTTCCGCTTCAAGGCGCTGGAAAAGATCTTCCCATTCTTTGGGTGTGTGTCCCCACGCGGTCCAGACCATGACCACGGGGAGCCCTTCGACTTTTAGCATGGCAGGATGTTTCTGGTAACGTCCCAGAAAATATTTGAGGTCGCGGTATACCTGCTCCATCGGCATACGGCCGTGTTCGTAATCAATGGTTACCCAGAGCCCGTGGTCAACAGCCTTGTCATATATAAGGTCCAGAATGTGGTTTTTTCCGTTTTGTTCTTCGTCGTACCACCACGAAACCGCAATGGCGTCAATCAGCGCCCGGTTCATCTGTTTCATGTGTTTCTCGATTACGTCCGGGTCCCAGGAGTTGTACGCGCCCACGAGGGGGTGGATATCCCCGAAATGCTCTTTGCGTCCCTTTTTTTCGCTGAGCGGTTTCAGCCAATTTTCTTCTTCATACCAGATGTAGTAATACGCCAGCACGACTTTATCCGTGAAGGCGAATCCCTTCTCCGGATCCGGAGGTTGGGCCGGGGAGAGCGTCGGGAGCCCGAGTACGCAAAGCGCCAGGATCCATGCCGGACGAGATTTTGATGTGTCGGACCAGAACATCATGCAACCCTCCGCGCGGTTTGGTTTGCGGTCTTTTCGCTTGACACCGGGTATTATGTAAAAATAACCGATGAATGATAAAACGCTACCGTATTACAGGTGCCGTGTTCCAGTGACGGGAAAAGTTAAGACCCAGTACGTGTGCGAGTCCTGCGGCTCGATCCAGTCGCGATGGGTGGGGAAATGCCCCGCCTGCGGTGAGTGGAACACGCTGACGGAACAGGCCGTTTCCCCTGTGGTCCCGGATCGTAAACGGATGGCCGAGCAGGGCTGGAATGCCGCGCCGCCTCCGCGTCCGATTACCGACGGTTCCGCGGAACCGCCGCCGCGTCTGGGGTCGGGGCTGGAGGAATTTGACCGGGTGTGCGGCGGCGGGATTGTTGCGGGGTCGCTGATGCTGATTGGCGGTGATCCGGGGATCGGCAAATCTACCCTGATGATGCAGGTTTCCCGCCACGTCGCGCGGTCGGCGGGCGCGGTCCTGTACGTCAGCGGAGAAGAATCTTTTGAGCAGTCCCGCCTGAGGGCGCGTCGACTCAACGCGCTGGAACCCCGCCTGTTTCTCTATAACGAAACCCTGGCTGAAGTCGCCGCGGAAGAGTTGCGTCGGGGGCAGTACGCGTTTGCCGTGATCGATTCAATCCAGTCCATGCAATCCGCGGGAGTGACATCCGTGCCCGGAAGTATGGGACAGGTCCGTGAATGCGCCAGCACGTTTCTCCGGGTGGCCAAAGAGTCAGGGGTTCCTGTCGCGATGATCGGGCATGTGACCAAAGACGGGGTGATCGCGGGACCGCGGCTTCTGGAGCACCTGGTGGATACGGTGCTGTATTTCGAGGGGGAATCGAGGCACGCGCTTCGGGTGCTGCGCGCGGTAAAAAACCGATTCGGCCCGACCAATGAAGTCGGCGTGTTCGAAATGACGGATGGCGGGCTTGTGGAAGTAGAAAACCCCAGCGCGGTATTTCTGGAAGAGCGTCCGGCGGGCGCCAGCGGATCCGTGGTGTTTCCGGCGGTGGAGGGCAGCAGGCCGGTCCTGGTGGAGGTGCAGGCGCTGGCCGGTGAGCCGCATGGAGGTCCGGGGCGGCGGACCGTGACCGGGCTTAACAGCGGACGGGTGGCGCTGACCCTGGCGGTGCTGGAAAAACGCGCGGGCATCCGGCTGGCCGACCGGGACGTGTACGTAAATGTGGCAGGGGGCGTGCGGATTGACGAACCGGCGGCGGATCTTGCTGTCGCGTTGGCGGTGGCCTCCAGCTGTCTGGATCGGCCGGTGCCGGAAAACCTGGCCGCGTTCGGCGAGCTCGGCCTGGCCGGCGAGGTGCGCGGCGTGGAATCCGCGGTTGAGCGGATGGCTGAAGCGGCCAAATTCGGTTTTGATATATGCGTGTGTCCGCCGTTGCCCAAAAACCGGAAAAAACAGGCGGCTGGGTTGGGGCGGCCGCGTACGGTGACAAGGTTGACTGAAGCAATACAAAACCTGCTGGAGAACGGATGTGTCGAAACCAATCGTAAATGAAGACGAGGCGCTGCAACGCGCCATACGGATGATTGCCCCGGGAACCGCCCTGCGGGAAGCCATCTCCATGATTCTTCAGGCGGGAACCGGCGCAGTGATTTGTCTGGGCGATGTAAACCGGCTTGCCCGGCTTTCGGAAGGCGGTGTGGAATTAAACGCGGAAATGCGCCCCCAGCTGCTTTACGAACTGTGCAAAATGGACGGCGCCATCATTCTGAACGAAGAGGGGACCCGCATTCGCTACGCGAACCGGTTTCTGAAGCCCAACACGCGTATTCCCTCGGATGAAACCGGGACCCGGCACCGGGTTTCTCAGCGGTTTGCCGCTCAGGCTAAATGCACGGTGATCACGGTTTCTCAGCGCCGGGCAAGCGTTACCATCTATTGCCACGGACGGAAATACGCGGTCCGGACGGTTCAGGCGCTTGTTAATAAAGTGACCCAGGCCATGCATACGCTGGAGCGGTATATTCACGCGCTGCAGAATGAGCTGGGAGAGCTCACCATGCGTGAACTCGCCGGATGGAGTACGCTTACCGACGCCTGCCGCGTGATCCAGCGCCGGGAAATGGCGGAACGGATTTATCGCCGCGAAGTGCTTCCGCTTATCGATGAACTGGGGGATGAAGGACGGATGATCCGTCTCCAGATTATCGAAATGCGGAAGCCCGCCGAAGACGCGGTGCTGGTTGTGCGGGACTACGTTAAGGACCGTCCGGAAGAGCAGGCGATTGAACGGCTGAAAACGCTGAGTGAGAGCGAAGTGCTGGGACAGGGGAATATCGCGCAGATACTGGGTTACGGATCGACCGCCAGGCCCACCGAAACGCTGGTGATACCCCGGGGGTACCGGATTTTAAGCATGCTGGGGGGACGGTTTCCCGACGCGGTCATTCGCAACCTTGTGGAACGATTCGGCAATCTTCAGGAAATCCTGCGCGCCAGCAAGGAACATCTGGTCCAGGTGGAGGGCGTCGGCGATGTGATGGCGGAACGTATCCTGAGCGGGCTGGATCTGCTTAAGAAGCAATACCTCATGGAAGGCCACCGTTAGGCTGCGCGGGATTTACGGTTGCCGCTCATGCGATAATAGCACCGCTGGAAGTATCACCGGGAGTAGCATTATGCCATTCGTGCGGGACTGTGAAGTGCTGGCCCATCAGGAGGTGGCGGCAGACCATTACCGGATAACGCTGGCGGCTCCGGAAATCGCGAAACAGGCCCGGCCGGGAATGTTCTGCATGATCGAAGTCGGAACCGGTTTTTACCCGTTCTTGCGCCGTCCTTTTTCCGTCGAGCGGATTCATGCGGACGGCATATCTTTTCTGTATAAGGTGGAGGGGGAAGGAACCCGCCTTTTAAGCCGCTTCCGCGCCGGCGATACCGTGAACATTCAGGGGCCGCTGGGACGCCCGTTTCCCGTGGAGGCAGGAATGAGGCGTTATTTCCTTGTGGCGGGCGGCATCGGCGTGGCGCCGTTTCCGGCGCTCGCCGAAGCCATTATTGCCGTGGGGGGGACGCCGGAGGTGCTTCTTGCCGCCCGCACGGAACACCTGCTGATCGGCGCGCGCGATTTCAGCCGGATGGGGTGCCGCGTCGTATTGGCTACGGATGACGGATCCTGCGGGATGAAAGGAACCGCCGTGGACCTGCTGAAGCAGGATCTGGGGACCGGAGAGGGATCCGTGGTGTATGCGTGCGGTCCCATGGCGATGCTGCGCGCCGCCCATGAAACCTGCCTGGCGGCCGGAGTGGTATGCTGGGCGTCGCTGGAGGCGCATATGGCCTGCGGTGACGGGGTATGTATGAGGTGCGTGGTGCCGGCGAACCGGGAAACTGAAGCGGAGCGGATGGCCCGGGTTTGCCGGGAAGGTCCGGTATTCGACAGCCGGGACATCAACTGGACGGCCTGTCCGTAACAGGGAAATTACTGTATGGCGGATCTGCGCGTAAATATCGGCGGCCTGTTCATGAAGAATCCCGTAACCGTGGCGTCGGGCACTTTTGGATACGGTCAGGAATATGATGAGTATTTTGATATCGCGCAACTGGGCGCGGTGACCGTTAAAAGCCTTACCCTTCAGCCCCGGGCGGGAAATCGTCCGCCCCGTCTGGCTGAAACACCTGCCGGCCTGCTGAATGCCATCGGACTGCAGAATGTGGGTATTGAGGCCTATCTGCGCGCCAAACTGCCGTTTTTGCGGAAAAAGGGATGCACCATTATCGCGAACATCTATGGTTATGTTCCGGATGACTATGCCGAACTGGCCCGCCGGCTTGAATCGGAACAGGGCGCGGATGCCATAGAAGTTAACCTGTCCTGTCCCAACGTTCACGATGCCCGCAGTGTTGGCGGATGTAAGCTGGTCGCGCAGCAGCCTGAAGCCGTGCTGAAATATACCCGGGTTATCCGGTCGGCGACCCGGCTGCCCCTGTTTATCAAGCTGTCCCCAAACGTTGCGGATATTGTGGAACCCTGCCTGGCGGCCCAGGAGGGCGGAGCGGATGGCCTCTCTCTGATCAATACGCTGCTGGGCATGGAAATTGACGTCAAAACCCGGAAGCCGGTGCTGAGTAACCTGGTCGGCGGCCTCAGCGGTCCGGCGATCCGCCCGGTAGCGCTGAAAATGGTGTGGGACGCCGCCCGGGCGGTGAAGATTCCCATCATTGGCATGGGCGGAATCTGCAACGCCCGGGATGCGGTGGCCTTTCTGTTAGTCGGCGCCTCCGCTGTAGCAGTCGGAAGCGCATCTTTCCGCCGGCCGGATACCGCACTCCAGGTAATCAAAGGGCTCGAAGACTATCTGGAGGAACATGGTTTCAGCCGGGTGACGGAGCTGGTCGGGGCACTGAAAACGGAGTGATTCGGGCAAAACGCGCGTGATCGGACAGGGCTGAGAATGTACCTTGCGGCTTATCTTGATTAAACGCATAACATGGCTGGTTATCGGTACGGGGGTGGCGTTAGCAGTCCTGTCTCTTGTTTTAAACTTTAGAACGTCTAACCCTGCAGATTCCCCCAGCCTGCATATTGCTTACCAGGGTACGCATACCGACCAATGGTTGGTGGTTTTATGTGACGATTTCCCCGGTTTTTGGTCCCGTTTTGAAAAGTCGCCGGCGGGTCAGTCCCTGAAGCGGGAGGCGGATTTTCTGCTGGAAGTTCCCCGGCTGTCCTTGCGAAAAATAATCGGGATTCGGTTTACGCCGCTTCGGTGGCGTTTGTGGCTGGGCCGACGCATGGTCTTTGGGTGGCGCCCGGATGGCGAATGGTTTCTGGCGGCTCAAGGGGGACCTTTATACCGGGCAATTGGACGATATCTGTTCGCTCAATCTCCAACACCCGTGCAGAAAACCTCTTCTGCCGGTACGTATCTGTTACAGTGGCACCCTGAATGGGGATATTGTATTTTTGCATCAGAACAGGCTTTTAAAGGATTTAATGAAATAAAAAACGATCTTAAAAAACAAAAAACATTACAAATGAACATTAATCCAGAGTTGAATTTTGAGGGGATATATCGTTTAACAGAACCTCACACTGCCACAACCTTTACAGATCAGCCCTCCGTTACTTTGTCCAGTATACTCTCACAGCGTAACAAAAGCAGTATAAGCGTTCAGGGAAGCATCCAATTTTGGGTAAACTTATTGGTTGATAAAACAATAAAAAACGATAAAAAGATATATAAAAGTTTATTTGACGTCTTTCTGAATCAAAAGTGGAAGGGAGGTTATTGCTTCGATCTGGAAATACAGGATGGCATTCCCGTTCCAGATATTGTTTTAGCAGGAGACGCTCTGGATGTACCGGCATGGGCTGAAAAATATAACCTTTCCATCCGGAGTCGATCATTCGGATCTTATGAAGGTTGGGAAATTGCACTGTTTCCCCCGTGGCTGACGGAGTATGTTGCACAAGCGGGAGATGTGCAGGTGTTTGCTACGTCAGCTTCGCGGCTTGCCGATATTTTGGATGGCCTTTCTTCCCTTCCTGACAGTTTCCGGGAAGTTTCTCAGCCGGGAAATAGGCTCTCATTACGGGTCAACTGGCCGCGGCTGGCTAAACCCATCCAGAAACTGCTCCTGGTCATGGCCGAAAATCACATGTTAATGGGCGTTTCCGATCCCAGGGAACTGGACCTGCACTGGTTTCCTCTGCTCAAGTGGCTCAAGACACTGGGGGAAACCCTTTTGGAGGTCTCACCAGCCGGGGCGGATACCTGGCGGATTGAGGGGCATATATGCAACGTGTCTTCGGACTAAGGGGGATGACGGTGACGCGGGGAGAAAGATGCTTCTGTCTATCCGGCGGGATGGGACTTCTGTTGACGGTGTGCGTTTACGCGCTGACGGCTTTTCCTGAAGTTGGGGCTTCCCATTCTCCGGACCGGAATTTACGCGAGCAGTGGGCGGAAAAGGTACCGGATGCCGCATGGATAGACTGGTTGAGGCAACTGAGGGGCGGATCTCCGCCTCAGATGACCTGGGTCGGCAGTAAACTGGTCGCGGGAATAGATGCCGGACAGCTGGTCAGCCTGAGCTCGGGGTTACGGGGCAGCAACTGGTTTTCCGGTCCAGGCCGGGGACAGTGGTTTCTGGAGGAGGACGGCCGGGAAATTCCAGTGGGCGGATCGACTGGACACCTGATGGAACGGTCAGTAACGCCTGACCGCAACCAGATCCGGGAAGTATGGCGATTGGAGGAGAACGGTCCTGAGGTGTGTTTAACCTGGCTGGCGGACGGGCAGTATGCTGGCCTGGAGTGTACCGCGGAGCGGTTGAATGCCTCTTCGGGTGCATTTCGGTTTATCTGGGAAGCGGAGCTTAATCCGGAAGCGCCTGTTAACGAGGCCTGGGCGGGAATTTTCCGGGGTGGAATGGACGTGGCCTGGACGCCAATACCCGGGATGTCTGATACGTTCCTGGCGGTATCAGCCTGGCTGCTTCCCTGTTCAGAACGTTTGGTCTGGCAGGAGATACCGGCATCAACTTTGGATGATTTGAAGCGTTTTCAGCGGGCTGACCGGTATACCGAGGTTTTGCCCGGCAAAGTGCTCGGATGGCGGGTAGCCGCAGGTGCGCGCTGTTATGATGCTGACACCGGCGGATCATTAGCCTGGAATATCCGAAAACCGGTAAGGCGGATTCGGGTGTTTTTTTCCGCCGGCGGGACTGGATTGATAAGGTACGCCGTTGGAGATGCTCTGGAACCGGTACTGGAATCCTGTATGGTTCGGGGCTCCGCGCGGGAAAACGCAGCGCTGCTGCTGGAGCGCGAAAGCGGATTTGGTAAAGATATCCCGGTTCAGGCGTTGGAAGCTTTGACTGACGCTGAAACAGGCATTACGGTTTTTCATCCTGGGCGTGGACATTTTTACCGGACAGTCCGCCCCGACTGGGCCTGGCTGTTTGCGAGAATGTGGTTTGGCCATAACCGGCCGGAACGCGCCGCAGCCCAGATTGAACCTTTTTTGAAACCTTTTGGCAAACCGTTTCTTCCCGGTTACACGCCGGTCAATGCGCCGGCGCTGGTAAATGTTCAGGGGGAACCGGTACTGCCCCGGATTTTTGACAGCTTCGGCGACACCGCCGTCGCGGTATTGGCGGCAGTGGATATATTGGAGTCTATGCCTTCATCCGCGCGCCAGGATGCCGTATCCCGCTGGATGTTTCCGCTGGAGCAGGCGGTCTGGTCCCTGTACTGGCAGGCGGATTCCGAAACAGGAATACCGCCTCCCGGATTTCATCCGGACGTGATGGTAAGCACGGCCTCCGATGCGGACTGGGTAACCGCGCTGGCTGTTTTGGGCGCGATGGAACAGCTCTACGGCGCGGAAGGCAGGCAGGTTCCGCCAGAGTGGCAGACGTGGCAGAAACAGCTGGATACGCGGATCCGTTTCCGCCTGCATGACGCCGGGACGGAATATTCCTGGCCTGTGCGTGCAATCGTTGCACTGGTGTTGGCCAGAAGGGAGGGCATCATGCGCCTGCCTGATCTGATGCGGTTGAATCTTGCCAGCGCCATGTTCCCGCGGCGCATGGTACGGTCTGTTTTGTCTGATATGGGGCAAACACTTTACCTGGAGGAATTCTGTAGGGTGTGGCTCAGATAGGCAGGTAGGGACCAGCCGGGCGGACACCCAGATATTACAGTTTTATATATATCCCTTTTCGCCGGAGGATCCAGGCGGTGCAATAGCAGGCGAAGTAGACGGCGGCCATGCCTGTCAGCGCGGGAACCAGGGTCAAATCGGAATCCAGCCAGTCTGACGCGATCTGGTTGAGTCCGGCCTGCATCAGGTACAGCACCAGCGGATTAGACCCAAGGGTGGTGAGGTGGGAGAGTTTAAAACGGATACCGTCACTCAGCAGGACAAAGAAGGCCACGGTGATCAGGCTCAGCCCGCTGGAAAATACGGGATACGGCGCGGTCATTCCGTACTGGGTATGAGGCCATGCCGTCTTGATGCCCGGCCATTCCAAAGACAGCAGCTGTCCCGCGGCCATGAGCAGGAAGCCTGCGGCGGCCATCTTAATCAGCGGCCGTCTCATGGACCCGGTCGCTCTTATTTCTTCGATCCAATCCATGGCAATGGTGCCTGCCAGCAGAGGGAAAGCCCAGCTCAGCGGCCCCAGGGGACCGCCGTTGATGGTATGCGCCATGACCCACTCGCCGTATCCGGTCACCATAAAAACAACCTGATAAGCCGCTAAGAGCAGTACTGCCGTGATGAGGCGCGTCAGAGAAGATCGGTGGATGACGGGCAGGGCTATCAAAGATGCCAACGCGATGTCTGTCAGGGCATCCCACACGCTGACTTCCAGGTCAAAATGGCCGTACAGCAGACCGATTCCCAGGAGTTTCAGGTTCCGTTCCACCGCGGCGGACCGGGCAGCGGAATGCCCCCCTTCCCGGGATCGACGCTGAAAAGAAAGCCGGAACGTCATGCCGACAACAAAAATGAATAAGGGTGCTATGGTATCGGCATAGGTTATGCCGGTTTTATGATGTTTCATCCACTCCGGGAAGACCGTGAATATACTGGCGTAATTCACCACGATCATTCCCAGGATAGCGTAGCCCCGGGTTTGATCAATGCCTTCGATGCGGGCCGTAGAAGTAAGTGTTTTACTCAAATGGTCTGTCCTAGAGATTGAATGCGCGCGTTTGGGGTTAAGTGGATCCTAGAGAAAAAATCCCACTCCACCCATGCGCCTCCCCAACGCGGCATGACGTGGTCCGGGATCGGTGAATCCGATATGATAATATGTTATGGCTTTCTTTCTTCTCCGTTCAAATACAGGGTGTGTTCCCATGGGATCCAGAAAACCGATTATCCAGAAAGACGAACAGTTTGCGGATATGGAAGACGCGCTGATGAACGCGCTGACCAATCTGGAACACGCGAACTGCAGAGTTCAGGAGCTGTTGGCACGCGAGGAGGCGCCCGCGGTTGTTTCGGAACCGAGCCATGCGGAAAAATCTGAAGGGGATGTGACAGGAACGGCCGGTGATTCCTCCGTGAAAGCGGAGCCATGAACCATCCGGCCGTGCCTGATACCCTGCGGATAGTCCTGGCTGATCCGCACAGCACGGGCGGAGGGCAGGTCAGGTATGTTGCCGCGCTGACCTCTGAACTGCGGAAAAGAGGCCATGACGTCACAGTGGCGTGCCGCGCCGGCAGTCTGCTGGAACGCCTTATTGCGCCGGAAAATGTCCGAGTGTTGCATCTGTCTTATCCCCGGGGGTTAAAACCAGTCCAGTGGGTTCGTGATATCCAGAGATGCAGATCTTTTTTAATCGAACATCGCCCCCATGTGCTCCACGTGAACGGTTCTCAGGACCACTGGCTTTTCGCGTCTGTTAATCAATGGCTGGGGCATCCCTGCGCGGTGGTGCGTTCCCGGCACAATACCTATCCGGTTTCCGCGCACGTTCTGAATCGGATGTTGAACCGGAAATGGACCGATTGGCAGATTCTGGTGGGGCCGGCGCTGATGCCTCTGTATACCGGCCATCCTGTTTTTGATCCGTCACGGGTGACGGTAGTCCAGAACGGTGTGGATGTGGACCGGTTCAGGCCGGATCCCGAGAAAAGAGAACAGGCGCGGCGCCTTTTCGGTTTCGAGGATGGCGATATCGTGTGCGGAATTGTCGCACGCCTTACTCCTGCCAAGGGACACCGGTATTTATTGGAAGCCGCGGCCGGACTGAAGGAGGAAATTCCGGCGCTTCGGATTTTAGCGCTTGGAAGCGGCGAACTGGAGCAGGAACTGAAAAATATGGTTGACGCCCTGGGGCTTTCCGGACAGGTGGTTTTTGCCGGTTACCGGGAAGACATGGATGTTTGCGTCCACGCGATGGATTTTGGGGCGCAGCCTTCAGTGGGAACGGAAATCGCTCCTTTCAGCGTGCTGGAGATTATGGCGTGCGGCATTCCCCTGGTGGTTTCGGATTATGGCGGGTTGCCCTACGCGGTTACCGACGGAAAAGATGGCTTTGTGGTGCCCCACGGAACGGTGGATCCGCTTCGGGAGGCAATAAGGAAGTTGGCGCTTGATCCGGAAAAACGCAGGACATTGGGAGAAAAAGCCCGGCAGCGGGTGGTGAGGTCTGCTTCCATGGATACGTTTTTGTCGGGTACAGTCCGGGTTTATCAGTCGGCGTATGACAGGGTAGTCAGGCGCAGATGACGCATCGGGAACATCACATGACGGTGCTCCATCTGGATGAGCAGCGGGGGCTTCGCGGCGGTGAACTGCAGGCGGGGTGGCTGATGGCCCGGCAGGTCGAATGGGGGCATCGGGTCTACGCGGCGGGCCGTCCTGACGCGCCCTTTCTCTCTGAACGGGTTGGCGGCAGTGGCATTCGCCGGATAGTGCTGCCTCTTCGAGGGGAGTGGGACCTGCATAGTGCCTGGTTGGTCGCCGGGTGGTGTCAGCGGGAAGGGGTGGAGCTGATCCACGCGCATACCAGCCATACGCACGGAATCGCGCTGCTGGCCGCAAGCCTGTGCGGCAGAAGGTTTCGTCCGAAGGTCGTGGTATCCCGCAGGGTTGCTTTTGAGCCCGGAAACCACCTGTTTAACCGATGGAAATACAACCGTCCGGACTGCATTTTATGCGTTTCGGCGGAAGTATTTGAGACGCTCAGGCGGTGGGGGTGTAATCCTGAAAAGATGCGTGTAGTCCACAGCGCGGTGGACAGCAGTCGGCTGGAAGCCGTGCCGGTTTCCCGGAGAGATTTTGGCATACCATCGGATGTTCCGCTGCTGGTTACCGCGGGTGCCCTTGAGCCTCACAAGGACCATGCCATGCTGCTGGAAGCATTTGCCCTGGTGCGGCGGCATGTTCACAATGCCTGTCTGGCCATTGCCGGGGATGGCCGACTGCGGAGCAATCTAGAGAAACAGGTTCAGGAAATGGGGCTGGCCGATAGCGTGAAGTTTCTTGGATACCGTTCCGACGCGCCGTCGGTAATTGCGGCTGGGGATGTATATGTGTCCTCAAGCTGGTCCGAGGGGCTTGGAACGTCTATTCTGGAAGCGATGGGTATGGGGGTACCCGTTGTGGCGACCCGGGCCGGCGGAGCGGGAGAGATGATCATACCCGGGGTAACCGGCTGGCTGGTACCGGCGCGCAATGCCCGGCTTCTCGCGGACGCGCTGGTTGAGTGCCTGCAGCACCGGGAACAGGCGGCCCAAATGGCTGCTAATGCCCGGCTGCTGGCCCGCGGGTATTACTCCGCGGACCGTATGGCCAGGCATACCCTTTCCGCGTACGGCGGGCTGCTGGGTAAGCCGATTGCGGGGGCCGATCCAGCCCCCTGTTCAGATCCATATGAGTGGCTGCGGCAGCAGGGTATCGAAGTCAACGCAGGATGCCAACCGGGGAACGCGCGATGAAGGGAAAGATAACCGTTCTGGTGCTGGTGCCCAACGCGGGCGATCGCCTCCCCAGATGCCTGAGCAGCGTCACTTGGGCAGATGATATTTTTTGTGTGGTGGATACACGGACCACCGACGGTTCAGACGCGGTGGCCCGGCAGTTTACCGACCATGTGGTTTATCACGAATATGAAAACGCCGCGGCCCAGCGCAACTGGGCCATTCCCCAGATCGAAACGGAATGGACCCTGGTGCTGGACGCGGATGAGTGGGTTTCCGAAGAACTGGCGCGAAAAATCAGGCAGATTATCGCGGATCCCGGCAGCTGTGACGGGTACAACATTAAGCGGGTTTCCTGGTTTTTCGGCCGGATAATTCGCTATTGCGGCTGGCACCGCGACTATAACCTGCGCCTGTTTCGAACCCGCAAGGGGCGTTACCTGGACCGTCGGGTGCATTCCCGGGTGGTGGTGGATGGCAAGGTCGGGGTGATCAATGAAGTCATATATCACGACACGTACCGATCGTTTGAAGAGTACCTCGCCACCTGCCAGCGCTTTACGACATGGGGCGCTCAGGACGCCTATGACCGCGGGAAACGGGCCGGATGGTGGGATCTTTCCCTGCGTCCGGCGCTCCGGTTCGTTAAAATGTACATCATCCGCCGGGGATTTCTGGATGGGTACCACGGCCTGGTGCTCTGCGGGCTTTCGGCGTTTTCCGTGTTCCTCAAATATGCCAAGCTGTGGAACCTGGAGCGGCAGTACCGTTTTGGCCCGGCCGTAAACGTGCCGCAATCCGAAGATCGGGATACCTGAAGGCGGGGATGGCTTTATTGGTGCAGATAATATAATCGGAAACCAGGAAAATGCTGTTTTTTACGCACATCAGCGCGGCTTTGCTAAGTGGATCTTTGCTGGGCGTAATTGTACGCCGTGTCCTTGCCGCGGAAGGGTTGTTGGCCGGTTTTGGTCCCGGGTTGCTGCTCGTGGGGATGATTGCGGCCATCTGGTGCGCGCTGCAGCAGTCATGGATGGCCGCCGTATGGCTGTTAAAGCCCTCTCGGGGGCGCCTCCCGCTGGTATTCGATACCCTTTCCAATTTGTCTGTCCTGGTGGTGGCGCCGTGGCTCATGGGTTATTCCATTCCCCTGCCCTGGCGCAGTGTGCAGAAGTATGAGATTCTGCTGCTGCTGGCGGCATTCGGCGGGTTGCATGTTTTTTTTAAACTGATGACCTTTTACGCGGCGCTGTATGTCTATCCGGGGGGAAGAACCCGATTCCTGGGCCATCTTGGCGCCGCCGTGTTATGTCTGGTTGCCGCGCTGTTCTGCTGGCGGGGACTCACGGAAGGCAAATGGGAAATAGGCTGGGAGCCCGCTCCTCCTGCAGCGGATTGTGAGGTGGGAGGCATGATGTCCCGCGCGGCTGCCCTGCGCGAGGGGGTGACCTACAAATTGCCGATTTCGGAGACGATTAAGGCTGGCATGATGGCTGCGGTCTGGCTGGGCTGCGAGCAAGGGGATCACGAGAAGACCATCCAGGTTGTCTGCCAGTTTTTGGATGTATTGGACCGTCCGACCGGCGCGCTGATTACCCGTGAAATGCAGGTTGATGGCGCGCTTTGGCGTTCTTTTTCCATTCCGGTTACCCAGGCTACGGCAAAAGCTGCCTCGGTGCGGTTCTCATGGACTTCCAAAGTTTTGCCGGACTGGATTATGGCGCTGGGATTGCGTCCGGTTGCTGGTGGTTCCGAGACCATTTTAGCAGTAGGCCCGCATGCCGTTGCGGCGCCGACCGGCCGCGCCGCGGATACCGTGGTGGTGGTTGCCCTGGATGGGTTACGCGCGGATGATATGGCTGTATTCGGAGGCAGAACGGATGCCATGCCGAAACTGTCCGAGCGGGCGCGCCGCGGCCAGATCTGGGATCGTTTTTACACCACCGCGCCCGAACCGGCCGGCGCGTGGATATCCCTGTTGACGGGAAGGTCACCGCTCACGCACGGTTATTTTGGGGGACATGAAGGGAATGCGACGCTGCCCACGTGGGCGACCCAAATGCGGGAAAAAGGATATGTTACCGCAATTTACACCGCCGCTAAGGGATTGGGTATTGATCCCCTGGAGAATAATCCCTTGGCGGTGAAGGGCATGCTTTTCGTAAACCACCAGTGCCCGGCCGAACAGGTTGTGGATAGCGGAGGCGCCGCGCCGCCCCGCATGGTTCCGGGGAGTGTCGCGGAAACGCTCGAACATGCGGCTGCCTGGGTGGAAGAGAATCGGGACAAGGCGGTATTTCTGGTTATCCGGCTGCGCGAATCGGATCATCCGGTCTGGCTGCCCAGGCATGATCCCAGTTCCGTGCCTCGGAGCGGAAGGTTAAGCGCGGACCAGCAACGATACGACGTGATGCAGAACATCGACGAGAAGTTGGATGTTTTCTTTAACCGACTTTCCGAGGTGTTGGGGGAACGGGCTGTGTATTGTGTGCTTTCCCCGTTTTCTTTGGATATTCGCAGAGATCCCATGAAATCTCCGGAACAGGGATTGAGAATTCCGGGGTTCTGCTGGGGAGGCTCCGTTTCCGGTGGGCGGGTATCGGTTCCGGGTACCCTGTGTGATGTTTTTCCGACGGTAATGGCCCTGGCAGGGTTGGACTTTCCGGAATATCCCGAGGGAGGCGTGTTGCATCGCATGGGCGATGGGCGGGTCTGCGCGTCTGTCTGGGGCAATCCGTTGCAGCTTTCCCTGCGTTACGGCGGATTCAGGCTGACGCTGGATACGGGAATCAGGCCATTCAGCGGGACTGCACCCGGCGAGATGCGGCCTGTGTCCTTTGAGCAGGTTAGTGAAGACGGATCCGCAAAACAGGTATCCGCGACAGCAGGCCCCTATCAGACGGTGCTGCAGAACCTGCTGAATACAGGCCGGAACCTTTTAGATGCTGAAGCGCCTGTGCTCCGGCAATAGAGAAGGTTAACGTTACAGAAATGTTAAATTTTTCCGTGCTATACTCATTTGGCAGAGGGTAACAGCATGATCCTTGCAACAGGAGTTCAGTTTATAACGGTTTTGCTGGCGCTGGTTGTGGTGGGGTTTGCCGGTGCTGTGGCGGCAGACATTCTCCGCCGCAGACGGGCAAGAAAACAGCAGTACATCCGCTTGTTGTGTGAAATGCGGGAAAAGGCCCTCAGCGCCGGCCTTTCAGCAGAGGAATGGAACGCGTTTGATAGACTGTTGAATCGGCTGAATCGGCTGGAGGCGCTGGATTGGGTCAGGAGCAGGAAAGGGTTTAATCAACTGTGTTCGGCTCTGCTGGACCGGGCGGCCAGCGAAGAAGAACGCCGCAGTTTGGGAAATCTTCTGCGCCGGGTGAGGGAGTCCCTGGGTTATGGAGTGCTGGCGCCGGGGCAGCCGATGGAATCACCCCGTGAGCTGAGCCGCGGACAGCGGGTCTGGATCGGAGGCGACGGAGGCATTTTTCTGGCTGGAGCGGTAGCGTCCATCGATGAATACCGCTGCACGGTGGCTATGGCCATTGAAAGCGATCTGTCGGGGATCCGTCCCGGCCAGGAACTGAAGCTGAATTATTGGCATGAAAATGACGCAAGATATTCCTGCTCCATCCGGCCGGATGAAGTGGATAACAAAGCCAAACTGATTTCCTTTTCGCTGGGTACCCAGGCAGTGCGGATTCAGAATCGGGCATACTTCAGGGTGCCCTACGCCGCGCCGCTTCAGGCTGCGGTTTATTATCCGGTGGGAGATGCGGAAAAAAGTAATGTGAGCGATACCGGCGCCCCAACCGATCGTCAGGAGCCGGACGCAACCATTTCGGGAAAATTCCGGAACATCAGCGCGGGCGGATGCGCCATACTGTCCTCTTCACCTGTTCCGACGGGTTCCAGGTTGTGCTTTGATCTTCCGCTGGATGATGCCAATTTGCCGGGGGTGACGGCGCGTGTACTGGACTGCGTTACCGTTGAAATGAATCGCCACCTGCTCCGGTGTTGCTTTGAAGATGTGTCGGAGGAATCTCGGGAAATCATTACGCGGACCGTTTTCCGCCGTCAGCGGGAAATGACCAGGGAGGAGGCAGGGGACCCGGGATCGCGCGGCTGTGCTTGAGACTGGGTTCAAAGATATAGGCCGGCACCAGGCTGTGGTGGCGGGCTATACCGTGGCATGCGCCGTGGCGGGGTTGCTTTACCGTTTGATGGAACAAGCCGCGGGTGTGCTGGGGGAGGGGACGCGTGACGGCATTTTCATCGCGTTTGGGGTGCTGCCTTTTCTGGAGCAACTGTTATTTGCGCTGGCGATCGGGGTGGTATCCACGATTGTTTTTTCCATTCTGGGACGGTCATTGGACTATCCTGTATGGCGGCCCGGGAGCATAAAAAATATCCTGGAGAAATACGGTCTGTTCTGGACTGGATGGTACCTGCTGCTGCTGGTATCAAACCAGGCCGCGGAACGGACAGCCGTCTGGTTGGGGGATGCTTCGCTGGCTTTTGTGGGGCTGCTGATCCTGTTTTTGCACCTGATGACCATTCCGCTGGGGGCCTGTTATATGTTTGCCCGGGGCGAAGGCGGACTGGGGGTGATCTTTCAACCCATGATCCGGCGTCCCGCGGCGGCAGCGCTCGCGATGCTGATTGCGTTTATACAATTTTCCCTGTTCAGTCAGTTGCAGGAGCTGGCCGGAGAAGGTTTCAGCAGTTTGGGGATTCTGTTTATAGTAGACCTCGGGCTGGCATGGATGGACTGCCTGGGATTTGTTATTGTGTGGCGGGCCTGTATGGATTGCCGGGATAATCCGGAACCCGAGAATGAGGATGATTTGTTCTGAGCCGCTCTGGCATATGTTCCGGGGGTCACATGGAATTTACGTTCCGGAAAACACTTCGCGTAGGGCTGTTACTGGGGGTGATGGAGGGGGCTCATATTGCCCAGGCTGTTTTTGAACCCATACGGTGTCCGGAATGTTTTGGGAATGCTGATACCGTGATTTATGCCCGGATTGAGTCTCTGGTGATCGGAGTCATAAACAGCGAAAGTTTTGATGTGTTGCTGAACACGTCCGATACGGAAAGCGGAGGCACCGCTGTTGCTTTTGAGGCTGTTTTGCGGTTGTCGAAGGATGGAAAGCAGTACGCCAGAGCATTAAAAGTAATCGGAGCAGCTCCATCAGACAAGCTTCCCGCGGCCGGAACAGAGGGGTTGATGCTGCTTCGGACCGCGGAGTCCACGGGACCGACAGGAAGGTTGGAACCTGCCTGCGCCTTTCCTGATGGTTTTTTTCCCCTGGATAAAAAATCTGACAGGGTAATGCTGAATAACCAGATAAAACTTACTCTGTCCCGTGAAGACGCATTTGCACTTCTGCGAAATTTTTTGACTTTACGCCGGGGCGCCGATGCTTCATGGCGGGCCATGACCCTGTCGGCACAACCGGAAGAACGGACCGCGCGGTTGTGGTTAAGCGGAATTCTTCCAGCCAGTGAATCGGCCACCCTTGCGGGAGACATTTTATTTTACGCGTTAGGCGAAGACCGAAAGGTATGGACGGAGGAAGAGTCCCATACACCGCGCACACGTTTTCAAAGCCTGCTGGAGGTCGCGTGGCCCCTGCTGTCCGCGGACATAAAGGCGGAGGTAACGCGCCTGCTGATCTCGGATCTGGACCGCTATCCCTGCCTGTTGAAGCCGGAAGAAATGAAATTTCTGCTGCGTGACGGCATTGGGTGTATTTCTGATCCGGAAGAACGGGAAAAATGGTACAGGCTGCTTTTTAAAGCCCATGATGTGTCTGATCAGACGAATGATGTGGCTGAGCAGAGGGTTTTCTGCCGTTTTTCGGATCTCTGGCCGTGGGCCGCGGGGGTTGAAGATGAAGCATTCTACCGCGTTGTGATGGAGATCGCGCGGGGACGTGACTTTTCTGATTTTTTACGTGACGGGACAGATCTGAAAGAACTGATGCGCTGTCTGGCCCGGAGCCGAAAACCGGAAGCCCTGGAGATCATCCGGAATATCGCGGAGAGCGGAACGCTGCCGGCCAATATGGTAATATCCGATACGCAGGTTTTGGCCGAGATTGTTTCAGAAGCGCGTAAACTGGTGGCTGGCTTTTAAGATAAGGGACATACTCTATCCGGATAATCCGCTATGGCTGATCAACCGGTAATTTTTGAAGGATCGGAAGGTCCGGTTAAACTGGAATTGCCGGATTTCGTGGAGCCGGTGACGGTCAGGCCGGCTCCCGTGGCAGCCCTCGATCGGCCGACAGAA
>JAKOTZ010000175.1 GCA_029776995.1 Candidatus Hydrogenedentota bacterium | reverse complement strand
GACCGTCTTGTTTGCGTTGCTGGCGTTGGCAGCCGCCGGGCTGGGAGGGGCGGCTTTCGGGCAGGTCCCGGAGGATGCCGCGGCTGCGGTGGCCGAAACCGCGCCGTCAGAGGCTGTTGAACAGCAGGGCATCGCGGATGAATCCGCCGCGGCAACCGTGGATTCAACGGAAAACAGCCAATCCGGAGAAGATGCGGAAGCCGCCTCCGATGAAGCCGAGGACCAGGACGCGTCCGCTGAAGAGGAGGAAGAGGAAATCTTCACCGACGCGGATTTCACGGATGTAAGCGCCGTGCCGGCATCACCGGATATCCTGCGGTATGGGGTGGACCTGGAAGGCGGATTGCCATATTTCCTCGACAGCTGGGACGGATCCGGCCGGCTTATCGGGTTTGAGCAGGAAATCATTGAGGAAATCTGCAGGCGGCTACGACGGAAGCCGGTTCCGGTGCAGATCGGATGGGACAAACTGATCCCGGGACTGGAGCGCGGGCTTTACGATATGGCATGCGAAGGCCAGGAGATTACGCCGGAACATGAAGAAGTCGTGGCCTTCACCGTTCCGTATTACGTAACCGGACTCCAGCTGTGTACCCATGAGCGCAACCGGGATATTCAGCGTCTGGCGGACGTGGCGGGCAGGCGGGTCGGCGTGCTGAAGGCTTCCTTCTCCTACGACCTGCTGGCTGAAATGGGAAACGTCCGCATAGCCACCTACGAAACAGAGGTTAACGGCTTTGATGACCTGATCAACGGCCGCTTGGATGCCGTGCTGTTCGACCAGCCTGTGGCCCTGTACTATGGGAAGCCCCGGGAAGCGGAAGGCATTCGATTCATTGACGAGGAAATCGGGGCAGTCAAATACGGTTTTGTGGTCGATACCTGCCAGCCGGAACTGTTGGAACAGATAAACGCGATTCTGATGGATATGCGGGAGTCGGGTCAGCTTCGGGCCATTCTGGAACGCTGGGGACTGTGGAACCCGCAGACGGCAAAAGAATTCGGCGATCCGGATATCCAGCCACGGACCGAACCGGAAATGCTGAACGCCTGGGTGGAGCACAGCCGTCCCATTTCCGGCCTGCGCGCCAGGATTGACCGTTACATCAGCTTTCTGCCGATGATGGGACGGGGCGCGCTGCTGACCATGGAGGTCTCCATCCTGGCCATGGTGCTCGCGATCGCCCTGGGATTTGTGTTGGCCACCATACGCGTGTACGCCCCTTGGCCGCTGGCCATGCTGTCCGTGCTCTACATCGAAATTATCCGGGGTACTCCCGTGCTCATTCAGCTCTATTTCATTTTCTACGGGCTGCCCGCGATAGGCATTAAACTGTCTCCGCTGGTCGCGGGCGTGGTCGGCCTGGGGCTGAATTACGCGGCGTATGAAGCGGAAAACTACCGGGCGGGGTTTGCCAGTGTGCCCCATACCCAGATGGAGGCCGCGCTGAGCCTGGGCATGACCCGGTGGCAGGCCATACGCCACGTTATCGCTCCGCAGGCGTTCCGCATTGTGTTACCGCCGGTGACCAATGATTTCATCTCTCTCCTGAAGGACTCCTCGCTGGTATCCGTCATTACCCTGGTGGAGTTGACCAAAACCTACGGCCTGCTGGCGACAAAATACTACGATTATTTCGGGACGGGCATCATGGTCGCGGTGATTTACCTGCTGCTGGGCCTGCCGTTTGTCCGGCTGGCGCGGTATACCGAGCGGAAACTGGCCGTCCACCTGCCCTCTACCCCCAATCTGCGGCGCTGAGGCGAAAAACCGTCATATCCGGGAAGAAATCTGCGGCGCCGAAGCTTCCCCGGGGGTCAAGTTTTTCTGCGGTTCTGCCGAAATATTAGACAGGGCTGACCCCCAGCGGGAGATATAAAGTGGTATTGGGTGTGCCAGGCATAGGCCCGGTGGAAGAAACCGGTGCGGTTAAACCGGGCGGCAGCGCGGATTCCAGGCGTAAAACCGGACCGGTTACGGCAGGAACGCGGGATGACGCGGTGGTCATCAGCGCGGTGGGGCGGGTTGCCGCCCAGTCTGCCGGGAGCGATGGCGCCACGGTACGCCTTGACCGGGTCGAAGAAGCGCGCCGCCGCATCGCTGAGGAGCAGTTCAAATCCCGGGACGTGATTGAAGAGCTGGCATTCCGGCTGAACGTATACCTGGGTTAACCCCCCCCGCAACGCGCCACCCCCAAATAGATTCTCTTTTTTTCGTTTTGCGTGAAAGTAAAAGCAGTCGCCCACCACGGCCACTTCACGCGGTCGCCTTGAAACTGAAAAAATGGGTTGGCCGCTCAGAGCGTGACCGTTTTTCCGGTGCGGGCAGCCTTATAGGCCGCGACGGTCACTTCCAGCGCCCGCAGGCCGTCTTCGCCCGTTACCGATGGCGCGCGACGGTTCCGGACCGCGTCTACAAAATCCGCGACCAGGCCGAGATCCGGGTTATCCCCCCAGCCGTCCCAGATCAGTTTACCGGCGGTATCGTCAAACACCCGGATTTTCTGGTTGAACGCGTCCAGCCACAGCACGCCCTTTTCCCCGATGAATTCCATGGTAACGTCTCCCCAGGTGGGGAAGGATGCCGGACGGCTCCAGCTGGCGATGTGGTTGATCCGGATGCCGCCCTGCATGGTCATGTGGATACTGCCCAGATCGTCGGTTTTCAGGGTGCGGCGGTGCAACTGGTTGCCTACTTCGGCGTACACCTTTGTGAATTCCCGCCCCAGCATCCAGCGCAGCAGGTCGGCCACGTGGACCGTGTGGTCCATGGTCGCGCCGCCGCCGCTCAGCCGGTCATCGGCGAACCATCCTCCCGGCGACTGGCCGTGGTTGGTGCAGGTTACCGCGTAGATTTCACCCAGTTCCCCGGCCTGCAGCTTTTCCCGGGCGAGTTTCACCGGCGTGGCGTACCGGCACGGAAACGCGGTCCCCAGCCCGACTCCCGCTTTCGCGCAGGCCCGGATCATGGCTTTCGCGTCAGGCACCGTCGTGGCGATGGGTTTTTCACACAGCACCCAGCATCCCGCTTTGGCCGCCTTTTCGGTCAATTCGCGGTGCCGTATGTTCTCGGCGGTGATAATAACCCCGTCCGGTTTTCGGCCCAGGAGCCGGTCCAGGTCCGGCGCGAACGGCGCGCCGAAGCGGTCTGCGGCTTCCCGGCCCCGTTTGCGCTGGTCATCCCAGATGTCGCAGAGTTCGACATCGGGCAACTGCCGCAGGCAGTCCGCGTAACTCCAGGCGTGCATGTGCGCGAAACTCAGTATGGCTATGCGGGTTTTCATCGGCAGATCCTCCCCGGGAAGCGCACGGGCTGTCCTTTTTCGGCGGATTCCAGGGCCGCTTCCGCCATGGCCACCGCCGCCATGGCATCTTCTGGCGTGACCTTCGGGGTGCCTTTGCCGGACAGCCAGGCCGCGAAATCTTCCCATTCCAGCAGGTACGGGCTCTTTTCGACAGGGTTGAGCGGCACGATCATGGTCGGGCCGGCCGATACCGAACGGGAATGCAGTGACAGGGGCGCGTCACTGCTGTCATACTGCAGCATGCCCTTATCTCCGCAGATTTCCGCGGTGACCCGGAACCCGGACGGATACGCCCAGATGCCGATCACCGTGGCGATCAGCCCGTTCCGGAACCGCAGGGTGGCCTGGGCATAGTCCATCGGGTTCGGTTCTCCGCGCATCAGCGCCTGGGCGTAAACCCGTTTCGGCTCGCCGAAAACGTACCGAAGCCAGTCCAGGTCGTGGATCATGCAGTCCAGGGTGACCCCGCCGCTCTGCGCGTAGTCCCGGAACCAGCTGCCCGGCGCGCCGGGCATGATGCCGCCCCGGGTGAGCTTTACCCAGCCCACCTCTCCGATCCGGCCTTCCTGGATTTTCTGGCGCATGGCTTCGAATTCCTGGAAGTACCGGACCACGTGCCCGATGAACAGTTTTATCCGGTGTTTCTTGGCCAGCCGGATCGCCTCCCGGCATTCGCGGACCGTTCGGCAGAATGGTTTTTCACAGAAAATATGTTTGCCCGATTCCGCCGCGATGCGGATCAGGGGCAGGTGGGTCGGTGTGGGGGTGGCAATCGCCACCACCTGCGCCTCCGGGTCCCGCGCGGCCGTTTCCGGGTCGGCGGACCATCGGGCCTGGTATTTTTCGGCCATGGAACGGGCGGCCGGCTCCACCGTGTCGGCGCACAGGATGACCTCGAAGCCCGCGGCCCTGGCCATTGCCGCGTGCAGGGCGCCCATGCCGCCGCAACCTATCAATGCCAGTTT
>JAKOTZ010000171.1 GCA_029776995.1 Candidatus Hydrogenedentota bacterium | reverse complement strand
GAGGTGCCTGGTATACAGCGAGGGATCCAGATCGGGTACGCATCCGTAAATCACGCCCCACCACAGAGACAGGTCGATTCCCCAGGATTTTTCAAACTGTCGGGCCGCGCCCCGGGCAAAGGCAATGGCCGTCTGCAGGTCCTCGATATCGTCGTTGGACCGTTCCACGATAATGGTGTCCACCCCGTGCCTGGCATAGTCGTGGGCGCTGCGGGCGTAACCGACCATGCCCCAGACCTTCAGTTCCGGGTGTTCCCGGACGCTCATCATAGCCTCGGCCAGGTAGCGGTTCCACAGCTGTTTCGCCGCCGCGTGGGTACGGGGCTTTTCCCGAAGAAGTCGGGCGGAAAATCCCACGCCCGCCGAATCGTCCTCCATGAACATCTGCGCCGTGGGTCCATCCGCCGGATACCGCTGTACCAGATCAAGCAGACGGGAGAACGGTGGGACGGGCCGCCCGAAACGAGAAAAGAACCACGCCCTGGTTTCCGGATGGGCGTAGAGCTGCGGAATGCACCGCAGTCCCCGGGCGGCAGCCCGCTCAAAATGGGCATCCGGCGCGTCCGTCGGGATTTCCACGCCCCAGCACCATCCGCGTTCCCGCAGCCAATCCAGGAAAGGCTCAGTTCCCTCCGCGGGATCCAGGTCCCACACAATCCGCATGAACGACGAACCGGACATATCACGCCCCCGGGCCGGAGTTTCCCCGTAAGCCAAAACTGAAAGCAGCGCCACACATGCCGTAAGCGCGTAAAAGAGCTGATTCATGATTCATTCCTGTGCGTATGGCCCGTATCCGGCAAGCCGGCGGCTTCGAGCAGTTTGCCGGTTGAACCCACCGAAATATCTCCGTGGATGACCCCTTTGTGGCCGCGCAGCTGACGGGCCAGTTGTTCGATATCCTTCGCTCTGCCGCGAATCAGAATCACTTCCACGCACAGGTCTTCGTTCAGGTGCACGTGCGTGGTGGCCAGGATCTGTTCATGGTAATGGTGCTGAAGGTGGACCAGTTCATGGGCCAAATTGTGGGCCTCGTGGTTGTATACCAGGGTAATGCTGCCCACCGCTTCCTCATTCCGTTTCCACCCTTCTTCGACCAGATGTTTGCGGATGAGCCCGCGGATAAATTCGGACCGGTTGTTCAGCCTCGCCTGTTCAGTGAGCTGATCCAGCGTGTCAAGCAGATCCTGTTCCAGCGTGATGCTGATTCGCGTGAGTGGGTTCATCTGGCAGTCTCCCGGCCGGTCTGGCTGCGTGTCCCGTTCCGCCACGGACCGAAACTATGATACCATTATGGCCTATAAGTTCGTGAATGGCATGAAAATGCGGGCACGGAGCGATTGTAAACACGCTGCTGAAAACGCCGATGGGAAAGACATTCCGGAACGTGCGCGACACCTGGGATATATGTACTACGTAGTAGTCGCGGCACTGGCTGCGGTCGCGTCGGTTCCCTGGGCGTGGGATCTGGCCTGCCGGCAGAACCGGCCGGATGATCATCCTCTTTGGACCTGGACGAAAGCCCATCACCGCGTGATGCCGGTAGGCGCGCGCCCCATGTTGACCGGTCCGCAGTGCTTTGCGGGTAACCGGGCCAACATGCATATCTGGCACGGCTTCCAGGAGATGGTACTGCTTCGTCCGTGTGATCCTTCTATATTGTGTTTCAGAGCGAAACTGAGTCCCGGGGCCGCGCTGGTGGTGTTTCTGGATCGAACCCGACCCATACCCCGTCCGGATGATCCCCCGCAGCTGGCTGTCAGGCTGTCCTCCAATCCCCAGACGCCTTCCGCCTGGCTTATGGTCGATGGGGAAGGGCGGTTTTCGGAAAAACAGATTTTTTCCCTGAAGAGTGAGTTAACAGAGAGGTGTTGGATCCCTTTTTCGCTGTGCTTTACCGGAGATGGAATTACCCTGTACCAGGAGGACACGCCGGTGTCCAATATTTCCCGGCCTTTGTCCGGGCCTCGCCATTTCGCGTTCAGGGGATCCTTTTCCGGTTATTTCTGCGCGGTGGATGATATCAATATCTGGGATCGGGAAGGCAATCACCTTTTATCTGAGTCCTTCGACCGCCGGGACCTGTTTATTTTTTCCTGGCCGTTATGTTTTTTGATTTTTTTCCTGCCCGGTGTCGGCGTACTGTACTTTATTTGTCGATGTGCGGCCTGGCAGATCCCCATAATCGCGGGACTGATTCTGGTTCAGGTTACCCTGCTGAGCACGGGGATGGCTTTCTGGTACATGTCCACCCGACAGCGCGGATCTTACCCGCTCGCCAATCCACTGATTTCGAGAGACAGAGAATTTGCCCGCAGGCTGATCGAAAACAAAAGCCGGGTGGTGAATGATCGGTGTAAACAGAAGGGTGTAAAGCGCAGAATCATTTTTCTGGGTTCCTCACAAACATTCGGAGAGGGTGCCAGTGAGCCCGAGTATGCTTGGGTTTCCCGGGCACATCGGCAACTGCAGGTGCAGCTATCCTGCCCGGATCTTCAAGTGATAAATCTGGGAATACAAGGCGCGGTCAGTTCACAGTTGGCAGATCTCTATCAGCAGGTGGCCCCGGTGTGTGTGCATGAACTGCTCTGTGTCAGTCTCGTGCTTAATGACAACCATCGTCAGACAGGTGATCTGGAACAAAGTCTTGAACGGATGATCCGAACAGCTGAATCAGTAGGGGCGCGGGTGGTGCTGTGTTCCGAAGCGCTGTTTCCAGTCATGTATTGTTCCGAACGGTTGCAAACCTACATAGAAATCATCCGAACAACGGCGGAGCGGCATGGCCTGCCCTATTTAAATCTCGGGACAGCCATAGGGAACGATGACGACGGGCTGCGCTGGTGGGACGTCGTTCACCCGACCGATTACGGACACCGCCTGATCGCGGATGCGGTGGTCCAGTTCCTGACCACCAACGTGTTCGAGATTCCGCAGGCTCCGTGAGTTCCAGGCTCAGGACTTCGAAGACATCTTCCACTGTGGCGCGGCTCCCCCATTCGTAGGTGTCCACCCGGGTGTCCTGTCTGGATGCCAAAACCTTAACCGGGCGTTTCATTGTGGCCATGTCAATCTTGAACATGGGTTTCGATGTCGAGTGACTCAAATACCTCCGCGACATCGGCGGTCAGTCCGGAGGCGTCGGTTTCGACGCGCGTCTCAGGCCGCAGCGCGCGCACCGAGCGGACCGGGTGACGCAAGATCACATGCACTCGGAAGTGGTGTACTTAATGACTATAATATTTTTACACGTTTCTTACAATTCCATCACCCGAAACCCTGCAAACTGGAGGATGACGGATGAAAATTGGGTATGGCACACCTCTGTTTTTAATGTTCTATGCTGCCGTTACCCCAATCTTGGGGGGATGCGGTAATCAGCCTGCTTTGAATCCCACGCCCGAGAAATTAGCAGAAGAGGTTGCCGCAATCCTCGACACGGTGTTGTCAGCGGAGATTCAGCCAAACAAGCGGCCAAATGTACTGTGGATCGTGCTGGATGCCTGCCGGGCCAAACAACTTTCCTGCTATGGTTATGAACGTCCCACCACACCCATCATCGATGAAATCGCCCGGCAGGGTACCCGCTTCGCCCGCCATTACGCCCAATCCTATTGCACATACTATTCTGTTCCCTCTTACCTGACAGGACGGTATTTTGTCGCGCCGTGCCTGGAGGAGGGGGATGTGAATTATCCCCCAGCCCAACTTATGCCGGAAGACCGTCTGTTGCCGGAGCGGTTTCGTGAAAATGGATACTTTACGTGGTGTGTCACGGGACATCCACTCTTTTCACGCCGCGCCCGAATCGCTAAGGCTTTCGAAAAATTTGACGTGCTCACCCCGGCAAGGCCTCATGTGAACAAAGTTACTTTCGAGCAACTAAACGAACATATTCGGGAGACATCCGGACCACTTCGAGAACCCTATTTTCTGTACGTTCATGCGATGGATACCCACTTCCCTCATGTGGTGTTGCCTCCCTTTGACCGGTGGGTACCCCGAAACAAGGCTGAAACCGTGGTGACCGGGAAGGGAGAAGAAGCCGCTCGTTTTTTCGATCGCCCCTTAACATCCAATGAATATCAGACCCTGCTGGGCGTATACGACGGCGACCTGGCTTATGCGGACTATCAGATTGGTATTTTGCTAAAAACACTACACGATTCAAAAGCCTTAGATAATACTATTATCATTATATCCTCCGATCATGGAGAACTGCTGGGCGAAGGAAAAATGATTGGCCATCCTTCTCAGCCGCCAGATGAATTGCTTCACGTTCCCTGTGTGATGGCCGGACCCGGATTGAACAGGGGAGCAGTAATCACCAGTCTGACAGAGAATACAGATCTGGCACCCACGCTGGCTGCGCTGTGCCGTTTGAACGAGAATCATGCCGATTTCGAAGGTTTTTCGTTAACCGGTCTGCTCCGGGGCTCCGCCGATCTGCATCTGAGGCCCTACGCGTTGTCTTCGCTCAAATTGAGATTTGGTCATTACGCTATTCATACCGGTGAGGCCTTGTACGTGTTCAGCGAATTTATGCACTCCTTTGCGAGGGTTTCCTACACCAGTAAACCGGAGGGCTCGCCACCGGAGTGGACCTTGACTCCGGCAGCAGCAGATGAACCGCTTATAGCCCTTCTGTCTGGGATTCGCAATCGTCACCTGTGTTACCTGACCCGGCCTGCTGACTGTCAGTACATTACGTTGTCCCCGGAGAACATTGATGCGGGTTGCAGATCCCGAATAACCAGTATTGGAGGAGCATACCCCGGGCAAAATGAACAGCCAAAAAACAGTTGGTTGTTGATCAATGATAACCTGTGGTGCTCCAGCCCGGACTTAGAGCCGCTTCGCCTGCGTATTCCGTGGAATCCCCGGCAATCAGCAACGGTTCATGCACGCTTTCTCTACGGCCCGACCTGGGCTCCCCCTCGGGTATCTCTTCCGGAGAAAGGAATCGGGATCGTCGAACGAAACACAGATATGAGAGGAGATGTCGATAGAATGGAATTATTTACCATTCAACACGATACGGATCATTTGGATATAACTATTCATCCTCCCATTACCGGGGAATGGTGTACACTTTATGGTTTCCGGATTGACTACGCGGATCCGGCCATCCAAACACTGAGAGGTGCGGAAGTAGAGTTCATGCGTGAACAACTTCGGGCTTTGGGCTACACACCGTGAAAACATCCCGCTGTTCCCCTATTACCTGGGCCCCTCCATGAGCAGAGTTAATTACTGCGGTGTATCCAGGTCGGCCACTTCCACTTCCAGCACCTCGAAGACGTCTTCCACTGTGGCGCGAATGCCCCATTCGTAGGTTTCCAGTTGGGTGTCTTGCCTGGAAGCCTGGGGGTTCCGGATCCGCGACAGCGCCGAAAACATATCCACGCGGTACATGGGTTCGCCGGTCATCATCTCCGGCAGGACCCATGGCCGTTTAGGGGTGGTACCGGCGGGCAAGGCGGCATAAGCCGTCAAGAGGATGCGGTAGCGACTGTGCGCCAAATGCCGGATACAGACATCCACCCACTCCGGTGCAACCACCTGAAGGGGGAAATTCCCGCGCATCAGCCGTAAGCGGATCACGTTTCGAAGGAGATACTGGGGTTCCAGCGCACGATACTCGCTCCCCGCGGCAAATCCGGGACTGAATGCCAAGGTTACGACCGTCCCCAAACCAACTGCATGCACGAGCATGGCGGGACCGATGACAGGCCCCGCCGGGCTGGGAAAGATGGTATCCTGTTTGCCTTCCAACTGACGGGCGGTTCGTACGCCGGCATACAGACTTCCGATGGCCTGAGCCGACTCGGGCTCATATACCACGGCCGGTCCATAAGATAGATGAGGCCAACGGGGATAGATGTCCTTCAGAAGATCTTCCTCCAGAAGCGAGGATCCCTCAAAGGAAAAATAATGATCCGTTTCTTCCCGAACCGCTGTCACCCGCCCGCCGATCAGTTTTTCCAGCGCGGCATTGTGGGCCTGCTGTCCGTACCGGTCGTAACACCCTGTCACGCCCGTGATGATCAGTTTGCCACCCTCCCCAACGTACTGTTCCAGCAGTGCTACTTCCTCATCGGATAGGATCGCCGTGTCCGCAAGCAGAATCACCGGAAATTTTTTGAGTTTTTCCAGGGTAACCGTTTCGTCCAGGATGATTCCCCACTGAAGATGCACGTGCGTCACGGCTTTATGGGCACCGTAGAAGGATGTGAAGTAACGGTCTTTATCTTCCCGGGCCCACCAGTCGCGGGTACGGGCGGAAAAATACAGGCCGACATCCCACACCGGTTCACCCTGAAAAACATCCCGGTATCTCTTGGCCTCCTCGAACAGCAGGTTGTAATGCCGCCAGGCGACCGGATCGAGCTGCCCTTCGAATGGGGTTTTGTCCACGATGGTCACCTGCGCGCCGTGGCTCAGCAGGGTGAACAGTTCCCAGCGCAGGTCGTTGAGCGGACGGTTGGTTTGATCATGATACATGCGCACGCCCCGCTGCATGACCACCTGGTAAGGTTTGCTTCCGGCAGCGGCACGCATGAACTCCGCGGTCAGGCTGACAGCCAGGGGACTGAACCCCCAGGTTCCGGTTTCACAGGTGGCAAAATCGCCGATGGCCGCGTGCCGCGCGGGTAACTGTCCGATTTCGAATGAAAACGGCGGATAACCGTGGTAGTTGAAGTCGACGCTCATGCCGGGATAATGCCGTTTCACGTGCTCCACTACGGCCTGTTCGAAGGCTTCGCTGGTCCGGTACCGGAACTCCATCATACGTTCCCAGGATGCGTCCCAGCTGACCGCCCGGGGCATTTCCTCTCCGGGAAACATTTCCGCGAACCGGGCGCGGCAGTGGTCGCACCAGCAGCCGTAGGGAGGGCCGAATCCCTGTTCGAGCATGTCCACGTGGAATCCGTCAATACCGTACGCGGCCATTTCGTCCAGCAGCCCCAAAACAAACTGCAGATACGGGCTGTTCAGGCAGAACCGCCCCTCAATGGCGCGTCCTTCCATGTCGCGCATGCCCCATTCAGGATGTTCCCGGAGCGCCCAGCCGCCGCCCTGCACCACGCAATAGGCAATCAGGGGCAGGCGGAGGGATTTAGCCGCGTCGGCCGCTTCCCTGAGCGGATCCCGGTCGCCAAGGCCGGGGCATTTGGGCATCAGCTTTGAGTCGTAATATGCCCATTCTCCGTCCCGGGCCCACAGCACGGCGTATTCTGCCCCGGCCTGACGGGAGGCTTCGACGATTTCACGGCCGTTGAACAGGCTGGCATAGGCGGTATCCCGGGGATCGCTGCCCCACTGGGCGCCGGTGGGCCCGATTTCAAGGCCCACCATGGCCTGACGGTACCAGGGAATTTTTTCTGTTTCCCCGCCATAAGCCAATCCGGCGCTGCCCGTCATGCCGAGCAGGCACACAAAAACTCCTACTGCGTTAATGGCAGTCCGCATGCTGATTTCTCCCGCTGTTTCCGGATTATCCCGGCGTAACTTCCCGGGTCGCCGGGTTGTAGCGCATGCGCTGTCCCGCGTCGTAAGCCATCATGGCCATGATCACCGCCACGGCATGGGCGTAGCCGTCGTCGATGGACGCGTGGGGCGTTTTATTGTCCCGCACGCAGCGCAGCCAGTTTTCCATGTGGTCCTGCATGGGCACTTCGGGGATCGGTACCCGGTCCTTTACCCGTCCGTCCGGCCGTCCCGCGCCTTCCTGGGTCACGAAGAGTTTGTCGGCGGATCCGAAGTACTCGTCCAGGTTCATCATGGCGTTGTTCCCGAACAGCCGGAAGGTATCGCCGCTGCCGTTGCTGAAATTGGTGGAATAGGTGACCAGGAACCCTTCCGGGTAGGTCCATATGGCCTGGATGCAGTCCGGGCAGGTGAACTCGTGCTCATCTTTCCAGGTGTAAATGCCGCCCAGGCATACCGCGGTCTCCGGGATTTTCGCGCCGGTCAGGTAATGCACCAGGTCGATATAGTGGCTTCCATACCCCGGCACCGCGCCGTCGGAGAATTCCCGGTATCCGTACCATCCGGTGAAGACATTCGCCCGGAACGGCCGGTCCGGCAACCCGTTCAGGAAGGCTTTCCAGTCCACGTCTTCCGCGTTGGCGTCCGCCAGGCGCGAGTACCAGTAGGGGCGCGGATCATTCCGGCACTGTTCCACCCGCGCGATGGTGCCCAGGATACCGGACTGCACCATCTCCCGCGCGCCGGTCATGGTCGGCAGGCTGCGCAGCTGAGTGCCGATCTGCACGATGACCCCCGCTTCTTTGACGGCATCCACGGCGCGCCGCAGTCCGTCCATGTCCTTGGCGAGGGGCTTTTCGCAGTAGGCGTGCTTACCGGCCCGGGCCGCCGCTTCCAGGTGCAGGGTGTGCACGTGGTCCGGCGAGGCGATCATCACCGCGTCCACGTCGGCCATGTCCATCACTTCCTGGTAGGACACGCACAGTTTTGGATCCCGTCCGTACCAGTCCCGGGCCATGGCCGCTGCTGCCTCGCGGCGCTGCTTCCACACGTCGCACACCGCGACGATTTCCGCGTTCAGTTCCTTGTCCCACCGGTGCAGGCCGGTCATCAGGTCGCCCCGCCCCCGGGCACCGCACCCGATTACGCCCACGTTGATTCGGTCGTTTGCGCCGATAACCCGGCCGTAAGACTGAGCGCTCAGGGTAGCTGCCGCCGCGACCGCGGCTGTTTTCAGGAAAGTTCTGCGCGTGGCGCCGTGCTGTTCCATGGATCGTCCTCCCGTTCAGTTGCTGGTATGGTTAGGCATTATACGTCGATCAGTTCCCGGTATGTCGGATCATACCGCACCCGACATCCCCGGTCATAGGCTTCCATTGCCATGATGACGGCTACGGAGTGGTTGTACCCGTCATCAATGGACGCGTGCGGCGTGCCGCCGTTTCGCAGGCAGTCCAGCCAGTTCCTCATGTGGTCCGGCCGGTCTACGGGTTCTACCGGCACGCGGTCGTTTTTCCTGCCGTCCGGTTTGCCCGCGCCCGCGGTGGTCACGTAAAACTCCGGGCTGGCTCCGAAACGGAACCAGTCGTCCAGGTTCATCATAGCGGAGCTCCCGAATACCCGGAAAGTATCCCCGGAGTCATTGCAGAAACAGGTGGAATACGCAACCTGGAATCCTTCCCGGTAGTGCCAGACCGCCTGAACGGTATCGGGACTTGTGAAACCATACTCGTCCCGCCACACGTAGGTGCCGCCGAGGCAGACGCAGGATTCCGGCGCGCCCGCCCCCGTGAAGTACTGCACCAGGTCGATGAAATGGCTTCCGTAACCGGGCACCGCCCCGTCCGAAAATTCCCGGTGGCCCATCCATCCCGTGAAAACCCACGGGTCAAAGGGACGGTCCGGCCGGTCATGCAGAAACTCTGCCCAGTCCACGTCTTCGGCCCGGGCCTCTTTGAGCCGGGGATACCAGTAAGGCCGGGGATCATTGAAGTATTGTTCGATCCGGGCGATGGAGCCCAGGGCTCCCGCGCGGATGACTTCCCGGGCGCCGGCCAGCGCAGGCAGGCTCCGCCACTGGGTCCCCACCTGGACGATAATCCCGCTTTCTTTGACAGCGTCCACGGCGCGCCGCAGGCCGTCCATGTCTTTGGCGAGGGGCTTTTCGCAGTAGGCGTGTTTTCCGGTCCGGGCTGCCGCTTCGAGGTGCAGGGTATGCACGTGGTCGGGCGAAGCAATGATTACCGCGTCCACGTCGGCCATCTCCATCACTTCCCGGTAGGACACGCACTGTTTTGGTTCACGGCCGTACCAGTCCCGGGCCATGGCGGCCGCGTCTTCCCGGCGCTGGCGCCACACGTCGCACACGGCGACAATTTCGACGTTCAGTTCCTTGTCCCAGCGGTGCACGGCGGCCATCAGATCGCCCCGGCCACGGATGCCGCAACCGATCACGCCCACGCGGATCCGATCGTTGGCGCCGATGCTGCGATTGCGGCTGACCGCCGTCAAGCCTGTCCCCCGCGATTCAGATGTTTCCGAAGCCATGGTCCAGCATCTCCGATGATCCCCAGTATACCGCACTCGGCGCCCCGGCATGGGGATGGAACCCGAAGTCGGAATAACCACTGAAACAATTGGGTTTACCTGTACGCAATCGGGATAAGGAGTGGCACATGGGAAGGTTAATTCTTGGCGGTTGGTTCTGCCTGTGCTGGGTTGGCGGTGCAGAAGCGGCATCGTTGCGATTCTTCGGCAACGGCGTGGATGACATCGACCGGGTAAAAATCCAGATCGATAACCCGGCGGACACGCTGCCCGGACCTCCCGCGGACATCGGCGCGGAGGATTTCACCATCGAATTCTGGCTGAAGGGCACCCTGGCGGACAACCCCGCGCCGCCGGTAGCGTGTGGCGATAACATCAACTGGATTTACGGACATGTCATCATTGATCGGGACCGGTACCTGCAGGACCGCAAGTTTGGCATATCCCTGGCCGGCGGATATGTCGTGTTCGGCGTGAGCGGAGACGGCACCGGCGATATGACGCTGTGCAGCGCCGTGCCCGTGCTGGACGGCCAGTGGCACCACGTCGCGGTACAGCGGGAACGGGCCACCGGCGTAATGTCCATGTACGTGGACGGACAATTCCAGGGGCAGGTTACCGGACCGGGAGGTGACATTTCATATCCGGACGACGGCATTCCCGGCAATTACTGCGGCGGCCCCTGCGTGAACAGCGATCCCTATCTGGTATTCGGCGCGGAAAAGCATGACGCCGGAAGCATGTTTCCCTCCTTCAGCGGATGGCTGACCAATGTGCGCCTGTCCCGGGTAATCCGGTATACCCAGCCGTTTACGCCGCCAAACGTCGCGTTTACTCCTGACGCGGACACGGTGGCGCTGTATCTCTTTGACGAAGGGTCTGGAACAGTTCTGAACGATACGTCCGGCTATCCCGGCGGGCCCAGCCAGGGCCAAA
The DNA here is from genome assembly GCA_029776995.1 of Candidatus Hydrogenedentota bacterium. Taxonomy (GTDB): domain Bacteria; phylum Hydrogenedentota; class Hydrogenedentia; order Hydrogenedentales; family CAITNO01; genus JAGPFE01. The sequence continues at coordinate 4,471 of JAKOTZ010000171.1, read as the reverse complement.
TCCGGTTCGGCGGCAATCCGCCCGGACCCGTATGGTCCGCGGAAACGCCCTTCGGCGCGGCGCCGCCGGTTGAGGTGTATATTACCGGTCCCCGCGAGGTGGAAATCGGAAGTGACGCCACCCTGCAGTGTGTGTATTCGGGAATCATAGGGACGCCCGCTTTTTCCTGGACCCGGAACGGGGAGGAAATTCCCGGCGCCGGAGATGACACGCTTATTCTGCTGAACGTGACGACGGAAGACGCCGGCAGTTATGTGGTGACCCTGACCACGCCCGATAAAGCCATTTACAGTTCACCGCCCTTTGCGCTCTCCGTGGTCCCCCAGATACCGGCAGGCGGATGGATTGCCCTGATTACCTTAGCGCTGCTCCTGGCCCTAGTGGCGGTCCGGCGGCGCGCGTAATGATCGAAGAACACCTTTTTCTCAGGTTTATCCCGTTTCCGGTGTTAAAAAGCGAGGTTTTTTATTTTTCTGATAAAAATAAAGTACAGTTTATTTTTATTGGTGCAATTATTTGGTACGTATGGTACAATTAGTAGAGGAGAATTGTCCCATTAAAGGTACTGACTGATGACCAGGTTGAGCCCGACAGAGAGAAACGCAGGATTTACCCTGCTTGAGTTAATGTTTGCGGTGGGCGTTCTGGCTTCAGCGCTGGCCATACTGTTCGGGTCGCTTGTCACCATGTACACCATGGGTGAGATCAATGAAGGGCGGGCCAAGGCCAGTAATCACCTCGCTTCTATTCTTGACCACATCCGGTATCTGCCGCTGCGCGACGCGCTTACTCTGAATGTTCCGCTGTACCGGGAAAACAGCATTGAGATGGCCGCCGAACTTCAGGTCCGCGATGCGGGAGGCAATCTGATCGACCTGCCGGTGGTGGATCCGGTGGCCACCATGGCCCTGTTGCCTCAGGACGCGGTTGAATTCCGCTGCCGCGTCGTATGGCAGGACAGCCGTGGCCACATATACATGACCGAAGGGGTAACCCTGTATGCAAGACCGGGGCCTTAACAGCAAACTTGGTTTCACGCTGCTGGAAACCATGACCGCCGTGGGCATTCTCATGGTGGTGATGCTGGCCTTGTATGGAATCGCGAACAGCTTCGGAATTACTTCCCAGGTGCAGCACGCGAAAATCCAGGGCAACGAGAATGCCCGCAGAGCCATGATGGCCTGCGCGCCGCTGCTGCGGATGGCGTCGCGTCAGTCCATAAACCTGGGGCAGTTGCCCGGCGACATCGTGCGGTTCAGGATTCCGGAAGATGCGGATGGGAACGGTTCAGTGGTCAATATAGTCGGCACACTTGAATTGGGCAGCATCATTCAGATCAGCCCGGACTATGACGATGTAAATAATGACGGCCTGGCTGCGGAGCAGCTGGTGCTTGTTCAAAATAATAATGCCAGGGTTCTAGCCAACAACCTGTTTGTCCGTCCCGCGGGGACCAATCTGACCCGGGAGACCAGCGGCTTCTGGGTCGAGCCCCGGGATAACGGCTTTGAGATACTGATCCGGGCGGGCGGGTGTTCGAGAGACGGCCGTTTTTACTCTACGGAAATGGCGGAATTCGTGGTGCCGAGGAACTGAGCCATGAAACAGAAACAAGCGCTCGACAGGCTTCTCACCCGCGGCGGGCGCCGCAATGACGGTGTGGCGCTGGTGACGACCCTCATATTTACCTCGGTGTGCGTACTGGCGCTGGTGCTGGTCAGTGCGCGCCATCTGCAGCAGCGCACCCTGGTGGACCGGTATCAGGTGTGGCAGACCGCCTTTGATATCGCTGAATCCGGCCGCCTGGCCAGCCAGGCCGCGCTGGAGAACAGCCAGGATGGTATCCTGGGCATCTCCTCCGAATGGGTGCCCCAGTATGATGAGCAGAATCAGATTGTCCTGCCTCCCTTTGATTCAGAATTTGTCGATCCGGTGGAGATAACCGTTCAGGAAGGCACCCCTCCCATAACGGCGCAGATGATCAGTTACGTGGTCGACTGGGCGTCCGACAACTGGGATAACAACGGGGATGGCGTGGTGGACGATGTGCTGGAAAACGGCATATTCAGCATCCACTCCGCCTCGCTTTTCGCGAACCACACGCGGCGGGTTGACGCGGTCTACCGGTCCTATGATGTCAACGTGTGGAACAATGCCATATTCGGCGGGACCGGTCAGACGGGAGGGCTGATTAACGGTAATGTGAGCATCCACGGTTCGGTCCATCTGCTGGGTGATAACCTGGCGCCGGGATCGCCCGCCGTGATCGCCATGGACCTGAGCGGCACCAGCCTGGTGCACAACAACTACACGGGGATGCCCGCCAATCTGAGATCCATGGTGCCGGCCCTGCCTACTACAAGTGTCGGTGGCGAAACCGTGGAAACCCTGCACGCCGTGTTCCGCGTAAAACGAGGGCTGGTGGGGCTGTCCGGAAATTCTGAAATCGGCGAACCCAACGCCCCCGGGAATCTTACGAAGGAACTCATGGACGGCGTATTTGTCCAGGAAGGATGGACCGGCAACGCCGTTATTCCGGACGGCGGGCGCGGAATTCCCAAGTCCGTGTTCAGTGACAATGGCCACGGCTACCAGTATGACCTGGGGGACCGGGTGACCATGCCGTTCCTCGATGATTACTGGCGGGAACCGGACGGTTCGCTTGTGTGGAATTCCACCACGGGTGACTGGTATACCCATGAGGACTATTTCAGCCAGGTGCTGCTGGCTGAAGCCGCCAACGCGACGGATGGATACTATACGGGCGACCTCACCATTGATGCGGGCGACAGAGATGCCTTTTACTGGAACGCATCCAAGAACCAGGAGCTCACCGGCGCGGCCGCCCTCGCCGCCGTTCCCGATCCGGACGATGATTATATCCGTTTCGATCCGGCCACCAACCTCATGGAGATCAATGGACAGCTTCGCGTAACCGGAAACCTGGTGCTGGACGGAAAAGCCAATGACAAGACCATCTACTATTCCGGCAAAGGCGCCATACTGGTTGACGGCAACGTTACCATTGACTGCGACCTGTACACCTGCAACAATAAAAACCCCAACGACACCAACCTGAGTTATCCGGTTAACTGCCTGGGCATTATGGCCAGAAACGATATGCTGGTCGGGAGCAAGTCACAGCTGGACATTATGGGCGCTTTCTACGCGCAGGGCACCATAAAAACCATGAAGCAGACCAACGTGGTGGGCACGTTCGTGTCCAACTATTTTGATATGGGCTCGCAGGTGCCCAACATTTTCCAGGTCCCGGAACTGGCCCGGAATCTGCCCTACGGCATGATCGGCAATTATCCGCTACTGGTTCTGAAAATGATGGCCTGGACCGAGCGGGGAATTGAACCTTGAGCAGTACGCCGTCGTTCCAGTGGACCCGGGAGCAGATCGTGTGGGGAGCCGTGCTGGTCGGGGCGGTAGCTTTGCTGGGTGGAACCGGAATCCTGGCGCTGCGGTCGGATGACCGGGCGGTTGAGAATCCATCATTATTCCGGGTGGTGTTTCCTGAAAATGCCGAGGCCGCCCGCCGGCATAAGGATATTTTCAGCAGGGTTCCCCAGGAACGGTTGGACGTCACGAAAGCGCGGCGCCAGGAAGCCATTGAGGAATATCTGGCCCGGATCGAAGCGCGGAAAGATCCGCCGAATGAGACGGCGGATATGCTGTTTGCCCTGGGGACCCTGTACCGGCAGGAACAGGATTTTCAGAATGCTTCCTGGGCTTTCGAACAGATTACCCGGGATTATCCGGATTCGCCTAAATTTCTGCCCGCCTGGCTGGAACTGTTGACCTGTTACGAAGTGCTCGATAATACCGACGCGATCCGCCGCACCTGCATGGACATGATGAAAGTTTTCCCGCCCGACTCGGACGCGTACCGTCTCGCGGAAAATAAGCTGTTGAAATCAAAAGATTTAGAAATTCCAGATCCCCTACCGGTTCCACAGAATGCGGGCGCAGCGGAATAATATTTCCCCCTCGTTCCGGCCTTTTATGTTTTTTATCGGTAAAATTGTCGAAAATACACTCTTGACAAAATTCTAACTATCATTTATAATAGGGGCCAGAAAGGGGGTTTTGTTTTCCGGATTAATTGGCGGTGTACAGGTACAGCATACGGTTGGGGGATGTGCCGCATGGGGTATCTGGCCGCGGATTCTGGCAGCGTATAACAAGGCCTTGCAACCGGTTACGTGTTAACCCTAACGTGGAGTGACGGTTCTATGACCCTTCAACTGGCTACGGGATTGTGGGTATTTCAGCCCGCCACAGACGCTTATTGCGCCGATGGATATCGGGACCCGATCCGTGTGGCGGATATTTTTGCCGCAATCAAAAAAATGAAAATTCCCATCAAAGGCATCGAAATCCGCCAGACGGACATTACCCCGGAAATGCCAGTGAAGGAAATGAAAAAGCTGCTCAAGGACCAGGGATTGAACTGTTCCTGCGT
>JAKOTZ010000164.1 GCA_029776995.1 Candidatus Hydrogenedentota bacterium | reverse complement strand
GCGCCGGTGGTCGTGCCGGAGCTGTAGTCGGGGGGGAATGTCCGCTCTGGTATACTGTGTCCCCCGTAAGCGGGGACATTTCAGGGGGTTAGGGGGGAGAAGTGTATCAAAATAACAGGAGCTGCTCCGGGGGCTCCTCGTTTGGAAGCGTATTTTTTCCGAAGTAGCTTTCCATTTTTCCAAACTGCCTGTCGGTAATAGCCAGGATGCGCACCCTGCCGTCAGGGGGTATGATGCAGCGAACCCGTTTTTTGTGCACCTCAGCGGCTTCCTCCGATGGGCAGTACCGGGCGTACACGCTGTACTGCAAAGCGGTAAATCCGTCTTTCAGCAATTCATTGCGGAAACGGGTATAACTTCGCCGCTGTTCGTTGTCATTCATTGGCAGATCAAACATAACAAACAGCCACATGCCTTTGTATTCCGAAACAGCCGGCGGATCTTCCGCCATAATCCGTCTCCGCTGCCGTTTTCCAAAAACCTCGGAACGAACCGCATGTTACTGCTCGATGCCGCGGGCCTTCGGAGGAGGATCGGGCACCAGAAGCAATGATCGCGTACCTTCAAACACCTGGGCCAGCGACGCCGCCATGCGGCCCAGCACATCGAATACCGACCGCTTTTCGCCATCCAGGAAAACCTGGCTGAAAAGCGACCGGGCCAAAGCCTGCTTAACTTCCGGGTCAAGGGGACGCGCGGCCAGCGGCGGTCGGGTCAATTCCACCACCGCGCGGTCTATAATCGGCCGCAGGGGTTCCATCAGGTCATCCGCCAGGGCGAACGGGTCATACCGGTTGTGGTGGTGCAGGCCGAAGGCGGGATGCAGTCCCGCGGCGCACACGGCCCGGGCGGCAGCCGAACGCAACACCGCGTATCCATAATTGAGCAGCGCGTTTCGTCCGGGCCGGTCCCGATCCCGCGCGAAGTTCGGATCATCCTCAAAAAGGTATTTCCAGTAACGCTGGGCCGCGGTGCCCTCCATGTTTTCCCGGTCTCCGGAAGATACTTTGGTGGCAAGGGTACGCAGTCCCCGGTCTGTTCCCCGCAGAGATTCGAGCGTACCGGCCTGTGCCAGAATTTTCGCTTTCACCAGCGCCTGCCACTGGCGTTTCCGAAGGGGTTCGCCGGCGGCGGCCTGGGCCCGGTGCCGGGCGGCGGTCAGGTGGTGTCCGGCTATCGGGACCATCAGGCCGCACGGCATGCCGCGGCCGTCGCATACCACCATGGCCGCCCCGTTTTCCATCAGGGCGGCCATGGCTCCCACCGTTACCGTCAGCTGGCGGTTGCCGGCCATGACCATGCTGATTTCTTCAAAAGGAATATCCGCGTCCGGCAGGTCAGGCCGCTCGATATGAAACAGCCCGTTGCGCAAGCTGACTCGGCTGGCAGTCAGCGAAAGGTCGATGATCCGGTCAGTCATTCGCGGGGTATACCTCGCCGATGGGAGAAACGGTCACTTTCTGAAAATTCATTGTGCGGAGAATGTTTATCGAGCGTTTTTTCCACCCATCATCAGATTTAATTTCCTTTTGTTTTCGGGCATCGTAAATGCTCACAAATTCGATGTTTTGATCGGAGATACACCGTACCTTTCCAACAAGGATTGGTCCAGACTCTTTCTCCCGGTATGAAAACATATCTCCGGATGCGATGGAGCAGACGAACCGTTTTCCTTCTCCGTGATCGCGCTGAATGATGGGCTCACCCCGGTGTTTGCGCTGCATGGCCTCGTACCG
>JAKOTZ010000156.1 GCA_029776995.1 Candidatus Hydrogenedentota bacterium | reverse complement strand
AGCCCCGCTGCTGTTTGCGGGGGATGTGTTCTGTGACGGAAAAATGGAAGGGGCGGCGCTGTCCGGTCTGGCCGCGGCCAGGCGTCTGGCCGAACTGATTGAAGACATGCGCTGAGGTCCCCGGGGAGGAAGAACTTATGGAAACAGGCACGCTGAAACGGGAAGATCAGATCGCGCGGCTGACGGAATCCGGAGCCGTCTGGGATTTCCTGGTGGTCGGGGGCGGAGCCACCGGCCTGGGAGTGGCCGTAGACGCGGCATCGCGTGGGCATCGCGTCGCGCTAGTGGATCGGCACGACTTCTGCAAGGGAACCTCCAGCCGAAGCACCAAACTGGTTCATGGCGGGGTACGCTACCTCCAGCAGGGAAACGTGTCCCTCGTTCTGGAGGCCCTCCGCGAGCGGGGCATCATGAGAGAAAACGCGCCTCATCTGGTCCGGAATTTGCCTTTTGTGGTGCCTAATTATGAATGGTGGGAGGCGCCTTTCTATGGCATCGGACTGCGGCTGTATGACCTGCTCGCGGGCCGGTACGGTTTCGGGCGGTCCCGAAATCTGACCCGGGAACAAACCCTGGAACGCATCCCCACCGTGGAAACGGACGGGCTTCGGGGCGGGGTGATCTACTACGACGGACAGTTCGATGATGCCAGGCTGGGAATTAACCTTATGCAGACGGCCATCGAGCATGGGGCCTGCTGCGTGAATTATGCCGGCGTGGTCTCGCTGCTCAAATCGTCGGATGGCATGGTGGAGGGCGCGGTCGTCAGGGATTATGAAACGGGAAATGAATATTCCGTTCCGGCGCGGGCGGTCATCAATGCCACGGGGCCTTTCGTGGATATCCTTCGCAAGATGGACGAGCCGGAGGTGCCCCGGATGATTCGGCCCAGCCAGGGGGTCCACATAGTCCTGGAAAAGCGTTTTCTGCTCAGAGACAGCGCCATTACGGTTCCCCACACCGATGACGGCAGGGTTCTTTTCGCCATTCCCTGGCTTGACCGGGTGGTGGTGGGGACCACCGATACCCCCGTGGCCGACGTGAGCGATGAGCCGCTCCCCATGAAGGATGAAATCGATTTTCTGCTGGAACATGCGGCCCGGTATCTGGCCGAAGATCCGTCGGAGGACGATATTCTGAGTGTTTTCGCGGGGATCCGCCCGCTGGTGGATGCCGGAGAAGGATCGACCGCTTCGCTTTCCAGGGACCATACCCTGCATATTTCGCGGAGTGGCCTGGTTACCATCACCGGTGGCAAATGGACCACTTACCGGAAAATGGCCGAGGACACGGTGGATCAGGCAGAAGCCGTCGCGCAGGTGGAACCGGCCCCCTGCGTCACGAAAACCCTGCGGATCCATGGATACGCCGAACCGGCATCGGCCCTGGCGCCGGAAGAGTCCTATGGATCGGACGCGCTGGAACTGCGTAATCTTACCGCCAGGCGACCAGAACTGTGCCGGAAGCTGCACCCCCGCCTGCCGGTTACCGCCGCGCAGGTCATCTGGGCGGTACGCCATGAGATGGCCCGAACCGTGGAAGACGTGCTGGCGAGGCGTACCCGGGCGCTGCTGCTGGATGCCCGGGCGGCGCGGGAAGCCGCGGAACCGGCGGCAGTGCTGATGGCCGCCGAGTTAAACCGGGATCAGGGCTGGCAGGAGCAGCAGATCCGGGAATTCTCCGCGCTGGCGGAACGGTACCTTCCTTCGGGATATTGACGCATGACGGCCAAGCGTGCCAGAAAATCTGCTGACGCTGCCGGCGGAAAACGGTCGGATGCTGATGATCTGACCAAATCAGAAAACACCGTTCCCACTGCGCCGCCTGAAACTGGTGCCGTCGTTGCACCGGTATGGGAGCGCGCGGTTCGGCGGCTGGCTGCTGTATTCCGCCTGACGGACCTGAAGGATACCCCCCGGCGTGATGTCCTGATGTGGGGATGCGGGATGGCTGTTGCCGCCATGCTGGTCCGCGCGCTGTACATCCTGCTGGTGCGCCGCACATGGGAAGACGCCCTGATCACCTGCCTGCACACGGAAAACTTCGCCATGGGTTATGGCTTGACCCATGTCCGTCCCGGTGAACCGCCATTGCATGGTTTTACCAGCCCGTTAAGCGTGCTGGTGCCCCTGCCGGCGGACCTGCTGCATCCCGGGTGGGGCGTAGAGTTTATCAAGTGGGTATCGGTTCCGGTATCCGGCCTGACCGTGCTGGCGGTCCTTGCGATCGGGTTGCGTCTGGGCGGCGGGCTGTCCCTGCCGGCGCTCATCATGGCCGCGGGGTACGCTGCGCTGGACCATCATCAGATTCTGTGGGCCGCCAGCGGCATGGAAACCCAGCTGGTAGTGGCATCCCTCATGTTCTCCATGTACTACGCGATGACCTGGCAGCCGGTTCCCCTGGGGCTCAGCCTGGGCATCTGCATGCTGGCCCGCCCGGATATGGCGTTCTGGACCGTGATCGCCGGCCTGTGCGGCCTGGCGGTCCGCGCGCGGTGGAAAAGCCTGCTTACCCGCGTGGTGCCCCTGGCCGTTGCCGTGTATGGTCCGTGGATCCTGTTTACCCTGCTGTATTACGGATCGCCCGTGCCCCATACGATCATCGCGAAGGGTTTGGGGTATCCCTCCGTGACGAAGCCGCTTCGCCACAGCCCGCCGTGGACGTGGATCTGGTTCGGCATCCAACGATTCTTGTGGAAAGTGCAGCCCATGCTGGCGCCATCCTACAGCGGCCACGGCACGACCGTTGACGTATGGCCTTCCATAAACGGTTACCTTTCGCCTTTTGGCGCGCTGATGTGCCTGCTGGCGCTGGCCGGAGCCGCCTGGCTGGTGCGCGCCCGCAAATGGGAAGCGCTGCCGCTGGTTGCCTATGTGCTGGTGTACACGGGTTATTTCATGTATCTTGTCTCGATTGTTTTCGGGTGGTACAAACCTCCGCTGCTGATGGCAATTGTTCTGCTCGGCGCGGCTGGACTGGATACTGTTGCCCGCCGGCTGAAATCCGAAGAAAATGCCAGTCTGCTGCGATGGGGGCTTGCCCTGGGGTGGCTGGTGCCCATCGTGGCCATCATGCCGCTTAACGCATACACGGACCACCAGGTGCAGCGGTATGTTGAAGATGATATCCGGACCCGGGCCGGACTTTGGCTGCGTGAGCGCATGAAACCCGATGAAGCGGTTGGCGCGGAACCCCTGGGGTATCTCGGATATTATTCCCGAGGCAATGTGTACGACTGGCCCGGACTGAACAGCCGCGTGGTAGTCGCGTGGAGCAAAGCCAATCCGGGACGCCGTTCGCTTGAGAACATGCTCCGGGACCTCAAACCGGAATACCTGTTCCTGCGGGATTTGGAGTATCTGTATTCTTTCCGGGACGTTGAATGGCTGCGCCGGGAGTATCATCCGGTCGCTGCCTTCTCCATGTCCGACGAGGTGGCCGGACGTATCCGGTGGATCCGCAGCAGCATCGATACGCAGTACCGGATCTACAAACGGAACCGGCCGGAAGACCCGCAACCCTATGATGAGAGCCTGTGGCCGGTCGCGCCGCCGGTCAGCCTGCGTCAGGCCGGATACATCCTTGACATGGGGAAACGGCTGCTGGCGCAGCGGCGCACCCGCGAGGCCAAAGCCCATTTTGAACGGGCGCTACAGTTTGATCCCCGCAATGCGGAAGCCCGTCAGCTGCTGGAGTCCCTGGACCGAAACGCGCCGATCTCCGCCAACGTCGGAGCACCTTCTCCGATTACCCTGGATGACCTGCTCCGGCGCATGCGCTGAGCGGAACCCCCAATTCGGGATCGGGCGGCCGCCACGCCGGATTGCCGTTTATTTCGTGTTTTCCTGCTGTTTTTTCTTCTTTTTCAGAAACTGCTTTTCCTTCCGGCAGAACTTTTTGAATGACATGCCCGCATTTACATATGAATCTACGGTGTCATCTTCACCTGTATAATTTTCTGTAGACTCCTGAGCAATCTGTTCAAGCACGGCCAGATTCAGATCCAGCAGCATTTGATACCTGGCTTTGCAGTGTTCGGCAAATTCAGGATCGAGCCATTTGAACCGTACGACTTTGTGTTTTTTGGTCTGCATAATGGCCGCCAGGATGAGCTGCCTGCCCAGAAGGCTGAAACAGATCAAGTTGCCATCAGGGGTGGGAACCCGGTTATTCAGAAACATGCGGTGTCCTCCGGGATTGAACATATGGTGTCTCTCTATGGAGACAGAAAGATAAAATAATTAAATGGATTAAATAGTTAATAAATAATGATGCTCAATATTGTAATAAATAACGGCAATGCTGAAGGGATAGGAGTTACCCCTGTTTCAGTTTATGCCGCACGCTAAATGGATTACAGTTGTCTAAAATGCGTTTTTAAACGATCTTACAACACAGTAAAATCAGCCCGGGCGGAAATGGCTGAGCGGGCGGTGCGGACGACAGTTACAATAGTGTATTGTCCGGGCTGGAGGTTCCCAGGCAGCCGGATCGTCTGGGCGCTGACCCACGTGCCGTCGGGCCGGGTAAAGTTTTGGGTCGATACATCCGCGACGACCTGATCACCACGCATCAGCGTACGCTGCTCGCTGACCTGGACAGATCCGCCGGTTCCCAGCAGGGCATACTGCACGCTGGCTTCAATTTGTTCACCCGGCCGTACAGACGGAGGAAGCACCTCCGTTCGTTCAAGTGTAAGCATCTCCCCCTGGCTCGGCTGGTAATTGTAGGCGGCTTCCGTTTCCTGTTTGGACCGGGCCTGGCGGACTTTAATATCATGGGCGATCAGCCCGGCCAGCCCTCCAACCACCGCGCCGATCGCAGCCCCTTCCACCGTGTGGCCGGACTGGTGGCCGATAATCGCGCCTGTTACTGCCCCGAGGCCGGCACCCAGCCCCGCCGCTTCCCCGTATGTCTGGCAGGCGGTCAGCGAAGTTAGGGCCATTGCGATTACACATACGGCAGCAATTATTTTGATCGAAAGAGCCGAACCCATTTTCATAATGTTTCTCCACCCCGGCAGTTGATCTGCCCGGATTTTTTTGCCTGTTAGCCTTATCATACCATATACGAAAGAAAACCGCCTTTTATTCACCCTGCGGGGAAAAAGGCGGTTGATTGTCTCTATGCTGAAGAGGCTCAGGCGCGCATTCCGGGATGCGGGATATCGTCCGGAAGGTTGATCGGGTAGGGCCGGTCGAAATCAAGCACTGCCGGCACGATGCTGAGGTCGCTGTTGAGGGCGTCTTCCCAGGTGACCACCTGGCCGGTATAGGCCGCCATGCGGCCCATAATGGCAGTCAGGCAGCTTTCAGCCACCTGGATGCCCTCGTTGATGTACGGCGCTTCGCCGCGGATGGCGGCGAAGAGGTCGATGTGTTCCTGCACGTAGGGGTCGATGTCGTCTTTGGCCATATCGTTACAGCGGCTCTTTCCCTTCGTTCCGGTGACCTCCTCGAATACGTCATTGGCGCAGTTGTCCCAGTGCCGGGACATGCTGATGACGTGTACGCCGTTGGGATACTCGTAATCGCAGGTGAAATTGTCCCAGATATCGCCGTACCGTTCAATCGGCGGTTTCCAGGCGCGGCCGCCGCTGGCCACCACCCGTTCGGGATGGGCGCCCAGCACCCAGTTGATTACGTCCAGGTTGTGGATGTGCTGTTCAACGATGTTATCCCCGCACGTCCAGCACTGGTTATACCAATTCCGCAGGCGATAGGCCAGGTCGCTCTCGCCGGGTTTCCGTTCGTGGCTGAAGGGCAGCGTGCCATTCCAGTAGGCGCGGCCCGCCAGCACTTCACCAATGGCGCCGTCTTTGATCCGGGCGATGGTATCCCGGTAGCTCTTCTGATGGCGGCGCTGGGTCCCCGCGACCAGGCAGAGCCCCTTGGCTTCTGCTTCCCGCGCGGCCGCCATGAACTGGCGTATGCCTACGGGATCCACCGCGACGGGTTTCTCCGTGAAAATATGTTTGCCGGCTTTCACCGCGGCTTCGATATGCATGGGACGGGCATAGGGCGGCGTGGCATGGATAATTACCTGCACGTCCGTCTTAAGCAGTTGCTCATAGGCATCGAGGCCAGAAAAACAGGTCTCATCGGTCAGGGCTACTTTTCCCGCCAGCTTGGGATCTTTAATGCCCTGAAGTTTCGTCCGGCAGTCTTTAAGTTTCTCTTCGAATACGTCGGCCAGCGCGGTAATTTTTACATTGTCCACGCCGGTGATGCAGTTCATGACTGCGCCGAACCCGCGGCCGCCGCACCCGATAAGCCCCACGCGAAGGGCTTCGGCGCTCTGGCCCATTGACGGGCGTGCGGACAGGATCGCGAATCCCGCCAGCGCGGAAGCTTTGGCAAAATCCCGCCGACTGAGTTTGATCTGTGATGTCTCGTTGCGCATGATACACCTCCTTCCCCGTTGGGGAATGTTGACATCCACAGCGTTGCGCAGGCCGAACGCCGCGGAAATTAAAAGTTGCCGTATCACTACAGTTTAACCATCGGGGAACGTTGGCGCAACAGAATAGGCGGGAATTTTCACTGGGAGCTGAGTGAGTGAAAAAGGTGGATCACAACCTAAAAGGCCAGTCTCCCGGAGGAATAATACTGGTAAAACCGTGGCGGAGAGGGTGGGATTCGAACCCACGGTACGGCAAGCCGTACAACGGCTTTCGAGGCCGCCGCCTTCAACCACTCGGCCACCTCTCCGCGCGGGCACTCAGTGTACCAGATTGGCCTATTCCCCGTCCAGCACCCAGACAAACGGAGCGTTACCGTAGGTTCCAGCAGTAAATGCGGCGCCTGCTGTCATCCGGCATGACGACGGTGGAAAACCTGCTGCCCGGGATGCCGGATCAAAACAGTAATTAGGATGTTCGGTGAAATAGATAAGCATTGCCGATTTTTCAGTTGGATCGGCCTGTTTGCGGACGCGCGCAAGTATCCTAGAATGCCCCAGTACCAGCCGCCTAAAATGTCTGTTTGGTGGTGGCCCGCACCAGACCGTAAAACGTACCGGCACATAATTTGATCTTACTATCCAGACATATCCGGCGCGGACACGTTTAAAACTCAGACCGCCTTAAATATTGACTGCATTTGTGGAAGAGGGTACACTAACAGGGAGTTCAGCCAGATATAGTGTATGTCCGCCGGAGTGTTCTGGATGGTGGTAGGACAGGACAGCCGGATAACCGAAAGGCGCGCGCGGCATGAAAGGCATGACCTTTAATTCCTTTATCGAAGACGAGAACAACCAGGCGGCCGTGGCGATCTGCCGCCGGGTGGCGGCTCTGGACAAGACACTGAAAAGCCCGATTGTCCTGCTGGCTGACCGCGGCGCGGGAAAAACCCATTTGCTGTGGTCCATCGTCAACTACTACCGGGAACATCAGACCCGGGTTGGCGTTGCCCTGATCAGCGCGTCGGATTTCCCGAGAAAAGTACGTCGGCTGGTGGAGGATCCCGCGCCGTTGCAGAAGAACCGCGCTGCCGTGCTGCTGGTGGACGAGTTGGAACTGTTCCGGGAGGATGCGGGTGAGCTGGAGGCTGTCGTGGGGGTTTTCCTGGACCACGGGCATACGGTGGTGCTGGCCAGTCAAGTCCATCCCAGCGCACTTTCCGCGCTGAGCGGCCGTTTCCGCGCGCTGCTGTCGGGCGGCACGATCGTTGGATTCCAGGCGGCTCAGGGCAGCCAGTCGTTTTCGTCGCTGCCAGAGTTTGCCGTGAACCAGATCGCCGGCCTGAAACAGACGGTCGAAAGCCTGACCAAGGAGCGTGACTTGCTTCTTGCCAGGATGGACGCTCTTCGGGCAGATACGGGCACCGTGCCTTCGGAAGATGCCGCGCGGCCTGGCGGGGATGAAGAGGATGAGCTGGAACGGGTGATTCAGGAGCGCGACGCGGCCCGCCAGGCGCTGCAGGCCAGTGAAGAGGAATTGCTGGAACTCCGTCATCAGGTGAATTCCCTGCAGGCAGATCTCGACTCGGCAAGACAGGGACTGGATGCCCTGGATGCGGTGCTCAGCCACAGCCGTGAATACAGCCGGGCGGTCAGCGGCAGGGCCCGCGATACGCTCTCATTCCTCTGCGAAACGCTGTTTGACGCGGCGGATGCCCCGGCTGAAAGCCGCCAGCGCGTGCAGGCCCTTCTGGCCCAGCTGGACGCGGTTACTCCGGAAGAAAATCAGACAGCGCCATTGTCTCGGGCGGCCAGCGCGGCCTCGGAGGTGGCTGCCCTGTTGGATCGGGCCGGAGAATCCGAGTGTCCGGCGGAAATCGTCGAAGGGTTGCGCCGGCATGTAGAAACCCTGATTCGGCTGGAGCATCTGGTAGAAACGCAGGATGCGGTGAGAAAAAATGGCGGGCACCCGCGGGGCAAAGACGCGCTTGGCACGGTCAGCGAGCAGATCCGCATGGCCTTTGGCGATCCTTCCGACGAAGAGGACGCGGACATGACCTGGGCCACGCCCATTCGTGAAGACGATGATGCCGTGCCGCCGGGCACGCCGGCCTCCTGAAACGCCATGGGGGAGGAACACGCTTTCGAGGCTCGTCTGCTGCGTCTGTTGAAGGCGGTGCACCCCTTGGACAGGGTGCCGCGGGCGGGTTACCTGTTGCGGGGCGTGTGCGAACCGGAATCGGTGGCCGCCCATCTGTTCGGGGTGTCCCTGCTGACCCTGGCGTTTCTGGAGAGCTGTCCGGGCCGATGGGATCCGGTACGGGCTTTGACGATGGCATTGGTCCATGACCTGGCGGAGTCCCAGCTGATGGACATTCCCATGACTGTTGCGGACGCGCACCTGGGGCGGGCCAAATCGGAGGCGGAACACGCGTTACTTGAAGATCTGCTGGGCGGCCTGTTTCCCCGGTGGGTGGCGGCCTGCCGTGAATTTGACGTCGCGGAAACGCCGGAGGCCCGTCTGGTCCGGGGGCTGGATAAAGCGCAGATGATGGCCAGGGTATGGTGTTATGAACGGGAGGGGCGGGGATGCCTGGAGGAGTTTTGGGCCAATCCGGCCAACTTCCGCGATTACGGCATCCCGGAAGTCCGTTCCCTGTTTGATGCCATACTGTCCGCCGCGGGGAAGAAACGTCCGGACGGAGAACCCTGTTCAGGCGATGACTTGCAGCCATGACCCATCCTGCTACGAGACTGCTGCCTGTATTTCTGTTGGCCGATGATCGGCCCACACTGCTGAACCGGCTTGCCGAGACCTTGCGGAGCTCCTTTCCGGGGGCTCGGTTTCTGCTGGCCCGCGATCCGGAAGCGACGCTTGACCTTGCCCGGAAAGAACAGCCGGACTGCGCGATCATAGCCATTTACATGGGAGGCGCCGAGGGAATTGCCCTGTGCCGGCGGATCAAAACCGCCCCTGATATTGACCCGTTTCCGATTCTGCTTATTACCGGGCGCGACACGGATGCTGATACCCGGATCGCGGGGCTGGAGGCCGGCGCGGATGACATTCTGTACCGGTACGCGTCTGCCGAAGAGCTGGCGGCCAAAGTCCGGGTCATGCTTCGCATTCGCCGCGCGGAAATTAACCTGCGCGAGATGAACCGGGTGCTGGCCGGGGTGGCCGAGGAGCGGTCCCGGGAGTCCCAGGAGCTCCAGCGCAGGTACCGTTTTTTTGTCGATTCCATCAGCGACGGTTTTTTTGCCTTTGCGCTCGACGCGGAAAACCGGCCCGGTCCGCTGGTGGAAGTAAACGATACAATGGCGCGGTATCTGGGGTACTCCGGAGTGGCCGATCTGATCGGCCTGGAAATGCCGCGGATTGTGGTGCCGGATCGCATCTCGACCCTTTCCGCCCGGGTTGAAAGCATTCTGCAACACCGGCAGCTGTCTTTTGAAACCATGCTGCTGGCCCGGGACGGAAGGCGGGTGCCTTTCCGCGTCACGGCATCTCTCCTGGATTTGGGGAATACCCGGCAGATTCTCAACATTGTTCGACCCCTGGACATATCTCCTGCCGAAGAAGCGGAGAATTACCGGTTCCTGGCAAGCCAGACCGGCATGCTGATTTACGACTGTGATGTTCGATCCGGACATATTACATGGGGAGGGGCCGCATCCCAGCTGACCGGGCTTCCCGGAGACAAAATGGCCCGGCTGGGCTGGAGCCGGTGGCAGAAACTGATCCATCCGGAAGACCGGGCACGCGTGCTGGAACACTATCGCCTCGCGCTGGATACCGTGGGGCGGTACGAAATTACCTACCGGATTGCGCGGCCGGATGGCGAAACCCGCATCGTGGAAGACTCAGGCGTGGCCCTGCCCGCCGCGTCCGGCCAGGCGGCCCGGGTCGTCGGAACCATACGGGACATTACCGCCCGGGTGCAGGCGGAACAGGAACGACGCCGGATTGAAGAGCGGGTCCAGCACAGCCAGCGGCTGGAAAGCCTGGGCGTGCTGGCCGGCGGCATCGCGCATGACTTCAACAACATCCTGGCCGGCATTATCGGCCTGACGGAACTGGCGTTGCGCGATATCCCCAGGACCAGCCGCACCTGGCAGGACCTGAGCGAAGCCCTGCAGGCCGCCTACCGGGCGCGGGATCTCGTCCGGCAGATCCTCGCATTCAGCCGCCAGGGTGGGCAGGAACGCGCCCCCGTGTACCCGCATGTCATCGCGAGGGAGGCTATAAAGCTGCTTCGCGCGACCCTGCCCGCGACGATCCGGATTGTTGATTCCGTGGACGTGCACTCCGGCGCCGTGCTGGGAAATCCCGCCCAGCTACATCAGGTCATCATGAATTTCTGCACCAACGCGGCCCAGGCTATCGGAAGCGAAGGCGGCACTATAGAGGTGATCGTCCGGGATGAGGATATTGATGACCGGATGGCGCTCTCCCATCCCCACCTGCGCGTTGGGCCTTATGTGCATCTGCTGGTGGCGGATACCGGACACGGCATGTCTCCAGCCGTTCTCGCGCGGGTTTTTGACCCCTTTTTTACCACTAAAAAACCCGGCGAGGGGACCGGTATGGGCCTGGCCGTGGTTCACGGGATTATTGTGGACCATGGCGGGGCCGTCATGGCGGAGAGCGAGCCGGGCCGCGGATCCGTGTTTCACGCGTGGCTCCCCAGGCTGACAGGTTTTGTTCCCGAAGCCCGCGACGCCCGGGAGCCGGTTCAGGCATCGCGGGGAGAACGGATTCTGCTGGTCGATGATGATCCGGTGGTGTTGCGTTTCGCGGAACAGGCGCTGAGCCGGCTGGGATACGCTGTGACCAGCTGCCAAAGCGGGGAGGAGGCCGAAGAGATATTCGCGCGGCAGGGCGGACGTTTTAATCTGGTCATCACGGACCGGGTCATGCCGGGTATATCGGGGGACCAGTTGCTGGATCGGTTGCGCCAACGGGTCCCGGAACTGCGCGCGATCATTTTTACAGGGTTCAGCGACACATTTCAGCAGGAGGGAGAACCGGAACTCCCGCCGCATACCCGTATGCTCATGAAACCGGCCAGCCTGAGCGACCTGCTGAAAGCCATCCGCCAGACGCTGGAGGGTGAGGAAAAGCCTGCCTCTATTCCAGTTTCCACTCCCCGCAAACGCGGCCGCAGACAGCGCTGAACCCGTTTTTCCCTGCCTTTTGTGAAAATTTCCGGCAAAAAATTTTCCGGGATGGTAAACTTTGTACGTAAGTAGTCTGAACAGAAGGCTGTACATCAGACAGAGTTAAAGTTATACAAAACCAATCAGAAAGGAGTAATAAAATGCGCTCACACGCACCAAAGCACGGTTTCACCCTCATCGAACTGCTGGTGGTCATTGCCATCATTGGCATTCTGGCCGCCATCCTGCTGCCCGCCCTGGCCAGGGCCCGCGAGGCCGCCCGGCGTTCATCCTGCCAGAATAACCTCAAACAGCTCGGCCTGGTCTGTAAAATGTATGCCAACGAAGCCAACGGCGCGTTTCCGCCGAATAAACTGTGGGACTGCGGCATCAACTCCAGCGGCGCCATCGATCCTGGGCGGCAGATATCAGGAGAATTCGTGATCAACGCCATTGCCTGCTATCCCGAATACCTGAACGACCCCGGTATTCTGCTTTGTCCCTCGGCCACCACGGGAAATGATCCCGCGCTGGTGTTCAACAAGGCGGATAATGCCCCGCAGGTTTGGAACGGTTCCGCCTACACACCCACGTCGGGGGTGCCCAACACCGACTTTTACCCCTGCGAAGTGGATGACGCCACGTGTTCCTACCTGTATCTCGGTTGGAACACCTATATTCCCGGGATCACGGTCGGCGTGCCGGAACCGCCCAGCAACCTGGACGTTACCTCCGCCATCATGTGGATCATGAGCAATAATCCGGACCTTGCCGCCATGTTCCTGCCCTTTTATGCCGTACTTGGCGATCCCGCGCAGAACGACCAGGATTTCAGCTTCACTTCCAGCCAGGGCCAGAAAACCATGTACCGCCTGCGGGAAGGCATAGAACGGTTTGTGATTACCGACATCAACAATCCGGCCGCGAGCAGCCGGGCCCAGAGTGAAATTCCGGTCAGTTCAGACTGGGTGAGCACCGACGGCGGACAGGAATTCAACCATTTGTCGGGAGGCTGCAATGTGCTGTTCATGGATGGCCATGTGGAGTTTCTGCGGTACCCCAGCAAGTGACCGGTGACCAAAACCATGGCCATTCTGCAAAGCCAGGAAGTGGCAAATATGTTCTGAGAACGCTGGTTCCGAATCGGAGCTGACGTGAGGCGCCGAGAGCACCATCCTCACGCGGTGCGGGCGCGGAGTTCCTGGCAGGTTCGCCGCGCCTCTTTCTTTTTTCATGTTACTCCGAAAAGCGGAACGGTCAGAGACGCCAAAATACGGCCGTAATGATTCTCCGTGTATCGATATATTCAGGCCTATCCATTGGGCAGAAGCCACGGCGGTCGGTTCTGCCGGCTGCAGCGGGCGTTGGCCTGGGGAGCGTCCCGGAATTCTTCCCTCCTGGGATCCCAGACCAGTCCGCCCCCTTCACGCATGGCAATATCGCAAGCGTGGCAGAAAAATTCTCCGGCCACCGTGTCGTCAATCGGGGCGATGGCGGGTTCCAGGCCGCGAATGGCCTGCAGGTAGTTTTTCAGATGGTTCTGCCGAAGCGGGATCTGAACGGGCAGCGAGTCCAGGGGCAGCGTCAGCAGGGAAGCGGGTTCCGCGGTGATTCCCGACCGGCACACGGCTACCCATCCCCGGTCTCCGATGAATACGGTTCCGTGTTCCGGTTTCAGGCTGTATTTTTCGGACCAGGGAGCCGCTTCCTCCGTGGACCGGAAACGGATAACCGGCCCTTTTTCCAGTTCAGCGGCAATGTCCCAGCGGGTGGCGCAGTCGCATACCCCTTTGGCATAGGTTGCCGTCCCGTCAATTTTCATGGGAACCAGCGCCGCCTCTCCCAGCCCCCAGTGCGCGATGTCAATGGGGTGTATGCCCCATCCCAGAATGAATCCGGCGGCATAGTCGCTGATGTGCCACCACCATTTGTTGGTTTCCCGTTCCCGGGTGTAAGGCACCGCGGGGGCGGGACCCAGCCACCGGTCATAGTCAAGTCCGGGAGGAGGCGCGGTTTGTTCCTCCGGCGCGCCGGCCACGCTGGGCGGGCACCAGGCCAGCACTTCCCGCATTTCTCCCAGGCATCCATTTCGCGCCAGCATGACGGCCCGGTGAAACCGTTCGTCAGACCGCTGCTGTACCCCCAGCTGGAAAGGTACGCCCGTGCGGTGAAGCGCCGAACGCAGCGCTTTTACTTCGTTCATCCGCGCACCCATGGGTTTCTCCAGGTAGATGCCCAATCCGCGTTCGGCCGCAGCGATGGCATGGAGCACGTGCCAGTGGTCGCATGAGGCAATAACCACACCGTGCAGATCCTCCCGCGCCAGCAGGTCTTCATGGTGCCCGTAGCGCGTCACGGCATTGCTGCCATAACGCTGCTCCGCCAGGGCGAGAGCCTCGTTCAGCTGATCCTGACGCACGTCACACAGCGCGACAATCCGCACGTCCCGGAAGCGCATCAGTTCGCCCAGGATATAGCGGCCCCGGTTTCCGGTGCCGATGAACCCGATCTGGATGGTTTCCTCCTTTGAAGTCGGCGAGAACTGTTGGCGCGCGCAGGAAACGGCAGCCATTCCGATTCCCGCGGCCGCAATGAAAGATCGTCTGCTGATAGGCCTGCTTTTCTTGTTTGCCATGATAGGTTCCCTCCGTCCACCCCGATATGGGGGGTTATTCTGATGATGGTTTCCTGTCCGCGTGTCCCAGCGACATATCCGGAGCGATATGGTCCCGGACTAACTGTTTCAGTTCGGTGATATCCGGGAAACGGCCCCGCGCCGCTCGGGACCAGACCAGGTCGCCATTAACCCGCACCTCGAAGATGCCGCCTTTCCCCGGGCGGAGGATGATCTCGCGGATTCTACCCCGGAATGTGACCAGCAGATCCTGCGCCATCCAGGCGGCGCGCAGCATCCAGCCGCATTGGTCACAGTAATCCAGGGTAATGGTTGCGGTTTGTTCATCCAGTTGTTTCATCTGGAAAACCCATTACTGCCGCCCGTGACCGGACGCATGAATTATAAGTTTCCTCAGGCGATGTACCGCAGTCTGATTCTTCCTGTGGAATGACGCCCAGGATTTTATGTCCGCGCGCGCAGATAATACCGGTTGATAATATCTTCGATGGCCGTGGCCGTGGCTACAACCGGCTGGATCCGCACGCCGGTGGCATGCTCCAGATCTTCGAGTGCGATCAGGTCCATCGGGTTGGACATGGCCACGGTCAGGGTCATGCTTTCAAAGAACAGCGGCACAACCCGGTGATTGAGTACCATATTGGGCGGTACCATCCGCATGGCATCCGAGCGCATCTCCCGTTCCAGTTTTTCAACGAACCGCAACCGAAGCTGTGCTGCCAGGGTTGCCGCGATTACTTCTTCCGTGGCGAACCCGAGTTCCACGATGATGGAACCCAGCCGTTTACGCGGATCCGCCGCCTGTACCCGCATGGCCTCGTCCAGCTGTTCCTGGGTAATGATGCCGGCTTCAATCAGCAGCTCGCCAAACTGGCGTTTCGTGCGTCCCCGCCCGCGCGCGGGCCGCTGGGGCGGCCCTGCCGGAGGAACAGGCCGGGAACGCTGTGAAGGTTCTTCAGGGGGGGCCGGCATCGGCTGCCGTACATACCCAGCCTCTTGTGGCGGACGAACAGTGACAACCGGTTTGGGCTCTGAACCGGCCGGAATGTCGGCGCGGCTTCGCAGCGCGGCAACCTGGGCCTGGAGCTGGGCCTTTTCTTCCCGCTCCTGTTCCAGCGTGGCCTCCAGATCCGCGACACGGCGGGACAGCTCATCCGATTTGTCCAGTTGTCGGTTAAGGCTGTTGAGCTGGTCCAGCAAAATTTTACGTTCCAGTTCAGCTTTTTCGAGGGATTCCCGCAACTGTTCCATTTTTTCCGAGGCGGTCCGGGCTTCTTCCCGCAATCGTTCAGCTTCGGCTGCCAGCGCGCGCTGTTCTTCAAGAGACTTTTCCAGGCTTTCCGCGCGAAGCGATTCCACCCGCAGTCGTTCCACCTCTGATTCCAGCTGGGCCGCCTGTTCAGCCCGGGGCTCCAGTTCTGCAATGCGTGTCCGCAGCGCTTCCACCTCAGCAGCGACCGGTTCCAGATCCGACACGCGACGGGCCAGCGCGTCCCGTTCCGAAACGATTGATTCCAGTTCAGCAATCCGCTGCCTGAGCGATTCCATTTCCTGAATTTCGGTTTCGAGCGTCTTTACCCTGGCCGACAGTTCATCCCGCTCCGCCGCTGTCTGTTCCAGTTCCGCAATCCGCTGTTTCAGTGCGTTTATTTGATCCTCCGCAGACTGCAGAGATTCCACGCGCGCGGCCAGAATGTCCCGTTCTACTGCGACCGGCTCCAGTTCAGCAAGACGGACGCGCACCTGTTCCAGCTCGGCTGCGGCATGTTCCAAATCTGATACCCTGCGCGCCAGCTCATCCCGTTCCGCGGCGACATTTTGCAGATCCTGCAGGCGGACGGTTAAATCATGCTGTTTGCGCTTCAGGGACTCCGAACAGGTTCTCAGCAGTTCGAGCAATTCAAGCAATGCTTCCCCCCGTACGGCTTCCGCAGAGGCATTGATCTGTATCTGTTCGGTAAGCTGCCGCAGTGAAGTTGAGAGATCAGGCTCCATGATTCAATCTCCCCGGAGGGTATTATGCCCGCTCCGCGTCCTCGGGACGCTATGTGTACTGCCTGTCGGGAACGCCCGTTAATTCTTGCTAAAACTATTATACCTTCTCCAGTTTTACACTGCAAGAATTTTTATTGAAATCACAGATTGCTCAGGTCGATGGTCAGCGGGACAACCTGACCGTTTCGCAGTATTTTTACATTGAACTGTCTGACGCCCTGAAACTGCGGAGCCATTTGGACAATTTGAGGAATGCTCTGGATCGGTATACCGTTTACCTCGGAGATGATATCTCCGTCCTGCAGCCCCAGTTCACGGGCAAAGGGAATCTGGCTGATATTCTGGGCTGTCAGCCCCTGCGGTTTGCCGTCCGGTCCCATCACGATAGTAGGGGCGTGTTTGATCAGCAGGTCTTCCGGTTTGACATTTTCCGGCCACTTGGTTCCCGGCGGCAGGGTGTACGTATTGCGGTACTCCGCCGTACCTTTCGCGGAAAGTTCTTTGATTTCTTCTTTGGGTTTTTCTTTTTCAGGTTCTGGAGCAGGTTCGGGGGCTTTGAGCGAGTATTTGAAGTCGGGAAGCCGATGGCTGCGTCGGAAATCCCGGGGAGAAAGGGGAACTCCTTTGCTCCAGATGCCGGTTCCGGACGTAATGGCAGCAGCAGCCGCTTTTTTCAGGTCCTGGTCATCCGGTACGTTATCCTCGTCCCACCAGGCATATCCATCCTGCACCATCCGCAGGGACCAATTTGAAACGTCTTCCGGCCCTGACAGGTATATAACCGGCATTCCGGTAGAATCCTTATCCACCAGTACGGCAACCTGGACTTGTTTGCCTTCAATTTGGGCCTTGAGCGCATCTCTGGCGGCTTCAAACCCGTCCTGGCCGGTGTCCGGGGCATCAATTCCGTACAGCCGCGCCTGAACAGCCGTGCCGCTGTCCCGCTCAAGGGTCACAATATCCCCCGCATTGACCTCCTTCACGGAAGCAACCCAGGTTTCGACGGGCACTCCGGGAAGCTTCAGGTCTGCCGGAGGGGACTGTTCAGCCTGGACGGCGGGAGGCGTGTTCTCTTCCGCACTGGGTCCGGCTTCTTCTCCCCATCCCGGGAAAGGACAGAACATGGCGGCCAGCACTGCGCACCATGCCACAAGCCCGAAGCATTTGGCGGTATTCGATTTTTCAGCCATATTCCTGCCTTTCCATAGCCATGGGTCCGTTGCGGACAGTAAAATGTACTCCTCCAACCTGTTTTGTCCTGACTGTGCTATACCGATACTAATTATATAACGTCTTTGTGAAATCAGGTTCCATTATTTACAGATTGTTTTGCCGGGAAATAAAAAAAGTTGTCAAATTCCATTGATTTGGATATAGTGCTGTCAATGGTTAGAGTCGGTACACCTAAGGAAACCCGAAAGGCATTTAGAGTCCGGCTAAAGAAAAACTGATACGTACCGATAATAGAGTTGTGAGAACGGGGACCCACGGAAGGGTCCCGGAGGATAGTCAAATGATAGGAATCGAAGGACTGAGCGGCGTTCCTGATCCGCGCCAGGGTCAGATCGCGAAGGTCCGGGGAGACCGCAAGGCCGATTCCGGGAAACAGGATGTCCGGGAAGCGGCGGCCGGAGAAAGCGACAAAGTCGCCATCAGCAGTGAGGCAAAGGCCGCCGCGGAGGTCATGCGGATCCTGCAGACCACGCGGGAAGCCACTGCGGCCCGGTTGGAAAAGGTCATGGCCGCGCGGGAACGGATTGCTAACGGCGAATACAAGAACCCGGAAGTTGTCCGTAAAGTCGCAGAACGCCTGATGAAATACCTGGCCTGATTCATCCTTTCCGAAAAAGACAAAAAGGATGTAAAGGTCAGGATTTTTATTTTCAGTTTCATATTCCGCAAAAACCGAAAAAATCAATTGAATTTCAAATTTATAAATATTTATTTTCAGGACGCTTGATTTTTTCGGGATGGTGTGCTACAATTTCTTTAAGCAAGTTGCTGAAACATAGGTCAAGTACAGCACCCCGAACTGTGGAGGACTGAGTTATGATGGATGCGGGCACCAAAACCGATCAGGTCCTTTCGGCAGCCATGGCCGCCTGCGCGGGCAAGTATCTGACATTCAAACTGGGCGCGGAGACTTATGGACTTGAAATTCTGAAGGTCCAGGAAATCATTGGATTGATGCCGGTGACGCAGGTGCCCCGGACGCCCCATTACGTGCGGGGAGTAATCAACCTGCGCGGCAAAGTTATCCCTGTAGTCGAACTGCGTAAGAAATTTGACCTGGAACCCCGGGAAGATACGGACCGCACCTGCATTATTGTGGTCCAGATCAAGGGTGTGGAACGGGACGTCACAATGGGGCTTATCGTGGACGAGGTTTCCGAGGTGATTGACGTGCGGGCTGAGCAGATTGAACCGGCTCCGCCTATGGGGAGCCAGGTGGACACCGAATTCATCCTCGGCATGGGCAAGGTGGGCGATAACGTCGTCATTCTGCTGGATGTGGATAAAGTTCTTTCCCTGAATGAAATCCGCAATATCAGCGCTATCGGCTGATCAAAATGTTGCCTGCCTGCGGAATCTAAAATAAAGACAGATCTATTCGGCCGATCCTTTCCGGGCATATTTTGTTGAGGAAGAGGGGAGGTGTTTTTTGGTAAACTGCCCTGCGGTTTAACCGGAGAAAGGGTCTGATATGAACCATTGTGCGTTGCGGGGAGTCCAGTTTGCCCTGATGATGGGCAGCATGGCATGGCTGATCATTGGTGGCGCGGGTGCGGATGACCGGACCGCGGGCGCTCCAGCCGGGCGCTGGTCCGTGGAAAAAGCTCAGGCGTGGTACCAGGCCCAACCGTGGCTGGTGGGGGCTAATTTTGTGCCCAGTACGGCATCGAACCAGTTGGAGATGTGGCAGGAGGAGACGTTTGATCCCGAGACGATTGACCGGGAGCTGGGCTGGGCGGCCGCGCTGGGCTTCAATACCATGCGGGTGTTTCTGCATGATATCGCCTGGAGCGTTGATCCGGAGGGGTTTCTGGACCGTGTAGAGCAGTACCTGGAAATTGCGGGTAAACACGGTATCCGGACCATGCTGGTTCCCTTTGACAGCGTGTGGGATCCTTTCCCGAAAGCAGGCCCCCAGCAGCCTCCTGTTCCGGGGGTCCATAATTCCCGCTGGGTACAGAGTCCGTCGGTGGATATTCAGAAGGATCCATCCCGCCATGAAGAGGTGAAACCCTACCTGATGGCGCTGCTGAAACGGTTTGGAAACCATCCCGGCGTGCTGGCGTGGGATCTGCTCAATGAACCCGGGAACATCAATCCCAACTCCTATGCGGAGAAAGAGGGCTGGACCGCTGAAGAGAAAGCCGCCGCCCATGTCCAGTTGCTGAATAAACTGTTTACGTGGGCACGGGAAGCCCGTCCGGAACAGCCGCTGACAGCCGGAGTCTGGCAGTTATGGATCCATGGAGGCATTATCCCGGAGCCGTTGCCGGAACTGGACCGCATCATG
Source organism: Candidatus Hydrogenedentota bacterium (assembly GCA_029776995.1). Lineage (GTDB taxonomy): Bacteria > Hydrogenedentota > Hydrogenedentia > Hydrogenedentales > CAITNO01 > JAGPFE01. The sequence goes on along the minus strand of JAKOTZ010000156.1, from coordinate 7,588 downwards.
CTGGAACAGTCAGATATTATCACTTTCCACAGTTATATGCCGGTTGAGTCTGTGAAAAAAACGGTTGCGTGGCTGAAATCGTACGGGCGGCCCGTCCTGTGCACGGAATATATGTCGCGGGGTTCAGGATCTACCTTTCAGACCGTGCTGCCCTACCTGAAGGAGGAACGGATTGGCGCATACAACTGGGGGCTGGTAAGCGGCCGCAGCCAGACAATCTATCCGTGGGATTCCTGGCAGAAACCGTACCCGGAAGAACCCAAGCCCTGGTTTCATGATATATTCCGCGCGGACGGTAGCCCCTACAGTCCGGAAGAAGCGGATCTGATCAAAAACCTGACGGCGGAAAATAAGAAGGTAGACACGCAAAGGTAAGTTCAGCGACGGTCAGCCGGCAACCCCGAGTATACAGGTCATCAGGTAATGGGGATCGACGGGCTTGTCAACAATCATTTCCGGTCCCGGAACGTTAAAAGCGGCCTCTAAGTCTTCACTGGTGTAGTAGATGCCATTTTTTCGGTCGCCATCTGCCAGCGCAATGATAGGTATAGTGGAAGTGACCGGGGACTCCCGCAATTCTTTAAACGTTTCGTAACCTTCGGCTTTGGGATCCGCCACATCCAGCACGATAACGTCTGGCTGCTGCTGCTGAGCCAGCATCCGGCCCAGCCACCAGTCCGGCGTATCCTCAGTCTCCCATCCCTGGGATCGGAGCAATTCCTCCACGCGCTGGACGGTCAGCAGGTCGGACTCGATAATCAAGGCTTTTCTTTTCGAACCAGCCATGTTCCGTACCTTTACCGCATGACCCTTCTCTGCCTGTCCAACCGTCCATCCCGATACTGTTCCTCAACGGATCAGCCCCTTTTGATCCGCTTGCGTAAACATTATACCACGTTTTGGAATTTCCTGTCATCAAAAATATTTTCGGGAGACGGTGTACCCCGGGACCACGGAAAGTGATCACGGCTCCTGCGGGTGGGCGTCGGTGCCCGTGCGTTCATTCAACCGTGGAATAGACCCATGCCTGGCAAGAGGCTGTGAGGTGCCCTGTTGCGAATGCGCCGACAGGACTGGCATGTGCTATAATGCGTCTCGAACAGTGAACGGAAACCAGGTTAAAAATTACAAAGAAGGGTAAAGCTGTGTCCAATAGAATGATGTTGGCGGGAGTGTTTTTTTCATTTTCACTCATGCTGGGTCTGAGCCTGATATCGGGAGGGAATGATGCGTTCGCGCAGGATAACAACGCAACGGCGTCCCAGTCCGGCGGCTATAAGATCGCGGTGGTCGATGTGGCCCAGCTGATGGCGGAATCCAAGAAGCGCAAACAGAAATACGAAGAACTGCAGAAGGAAGTGGACCGCCTGCAACAGGAGCTGGACGCGCTGCAGAAAAAAATCGATGCCGCCAAAAAAAGTTATGACGAAAAGAAGAGCACGATGACCGACGAGGAACGCGCGACCATGCGCACCCAGATCGAAAATGACCTGGTGAATTACCAGGTGGAAACCAAAAAACGCCAGAATCTGATCGATAATCAGGAAGAACTGGTACTGAAAGAGGTGGCCGCTGATATTCAGGCAGCCGTGGCGCGGGTCAGTGAACAGGAGGGATATCACCTGGTGCTGAACGCTTCGGGAGGATTGAGAGCTCCGGTGGTGTACCACAGCCCGACGGTGGACATCACGTCCAAAGTGCTGGCGATTATAAACCAGTAATCCTGATATGACCCGGTCGATCTTTCTGAAGACCAGCAATGGACGGGTAGCGGAATGGCTGATGCGCCTTTTTTTATGACGGCTGGGCAGATTGCCGAACTGGTCGGAGGCCGGGTAATCGGCGATCCGGACCGGCAGGTGTGGGGCGCAAACGGCCTGGAAGAAGCCGGTGAGGGAGATCTCTGTTTTGTCCGCAGCCCTAAATATTATTCCCAGTTGCGGGCCAGCCGGGCGTCTGTGGCGCTGGTGTCCGAACCGGTGGATGGCATTACGCCTACCTGTGTGGTGGTCAGCAATCCGGAAGGGGCATTTCTGCGGGTATTGCGCCATATCCTGGAGCGGACAGCCAATCCGGCAAAGCCGATGGGGATTCACCCGTCAGCGTGGGTGCAACCGGATGCCGCAGTGGAGGAGGGCGTTGGCATCGGGCCGTTCGCCTGTGTGGAGGCGGGGGCGACGGTCGGCGCGGGAAGCAGCCTGGGAGCGGGTGTTTACGTCGGATCCGGAGCGCGGATTGGCCGGTCATGCATAATCTATCCGAGGGTCGTCATCCTGGACCGCGTGATCATTGGAGACCGGTGCGTATTGCATCCGGGGGCATGCATTGGCGGAGACGGATTTGGTTTCTTTCCCCATGAGGGCCGCTGGGAAAAAGTTCCCCAGACGGGAACAGTTATTATTGGGGATGATGTTGAAATAGGGTGCAACACAGCGGTGGACCGCGCTACGTTCGGGGCGACCCGTATCGGTACGGGCACGAAAATCGACAATCTGGTCCAGATTGGCCACAACGTAGTGATAGGCGAGCATTGTGTCATTGCGGGGATGGTCGGCATCTCCGGCAGTGTTAAGATAGGGAATAATGTGCGTATCGGTGCGGCAGCCGGAATAGCCGGTCATATAACGATTGGTGATGGCGCGTCAATCGGCGCCCGGAGTGGCGTAGCCCATTCGGTGCCGCCGGGGGGCGCTGTTTCAGGATTTCCCGCGGTGGATCACGCACTTTCCAGGCGGATTATGGTCTCTCAGTCCCGTTTGCCGGATCTGGTTCGGCGGGTGCGGGAGATTGAACGGCGCCTGGGTATGGGGTAAGCGCGCATTATGACAAAACAGCGAACCCTGGCAGAAGTCACCTCCTATTCAGGTATTGGTCTGCATACCGGAAACCTTACGGAGGTCACGTTCCGTCCGGCGCCGCCGGATACGGGCATTATCTTTGTTCGCAAGGATCTTCCAGGACGGCCGGAAATTCCGGCCAGCGTGGATTACGTTGTGGATGTGTCCCGGGGTACCACGATCGGCATCAACGGCACGCGCGTGCATACGATTGAACATGCCATGTCCGCCTTGTGCGGATTGGGGGTGGATAACGCAATTGTGGAGGTGGATGCCGACGAAATACCGAATGGAGACGGCAGCGCATTGCCGGCGGTGAATGCCATCAGCCGTGTCGGCACGGTGGAACAGGACCGCGATCGCCGCTATCTGGAGGTGGAACATCCGGTTTACTACCAGAAAGACGGCACCACCATCAGCATCCTGCCCGCGAAAGAATTCCGGGTTTCAATGACAATTTCGTATGATCACCCCGCAGTGGGGACCCAGTTCGCTTCGTATGTCATCACCGAAGACACCTACCGCACGGAAATCGCGCCTGCCCGCACATTTTGTTTTCTGCGTGAGGTAAGGATGCTTCAGGATGCCGGCCTGATCCGGGGAGGAAGCCTGGACAGCGCGGTGGTTATCGGTGATGACGGGGTCCTGAATGAAACCTTGCGGTTTCAGGATGAATTTGTCCGACATAAAATTCTGGACTTGATCGGAGATACCTTTCTGCTGGGCCGTTTCATACGGGGCCATATTGTCGGATCGCGCTGCGGCCATGAGAAAAATGTGGGATTTTCCCGCCACGTCAAGCGACATTATCTGGAAACCCATACGGACCGTCCCCTCCAGGATTACATCATCACGCCGCGCAAACGGCAGAGCCCTGCCCTGGACGTGAACAAAATCATGCGGATTCTGCCGCACCGGTATCCTTTTCTGCTGGTGGACCGGGTAGTTAGTTTTGAGCCCATGAAATCGGCTGTGGGTATCAAGAATGTCACTGTTAATGAACCTTTTTTCCAGGGACATTGGCCTGACCTGCCGGTAATGCCCGGCGTGCTGATTCTTGAGGCGCTGGCCCAGGTAAGCGCAGTCCTGGTTTTCGGCGAGAACGGTGAGCCGAATGGGCAGCTGGCGTTTTTCACCGGCGTGGAGCGTGCCAAATTCCGCCACACCGTAGTGCCGGGGGACCAGTTGGTGCTGGAGGTGGAAATGGTGCACTGCCGCTCCAATGCCTGCAAGGTCCGGGGCGTGGCTAAAGTCGATGGAGTCGTTGCGGCCGAAGCTGTGATGTACTTTGTGCTGATGCACGTGGACGAATAAGTCCAGCGTAGCCTCCGGGAGTAGCCATGGGACGGGGACATGTTCCCGAGTCGCTGATTCAGGAAATTGCGGAACTGGCGCGCAGGGCCGCCCGGGGAAAACCTCCACGCATAGCCCTGCATCCGCATACCGTGCGTTTGCTCCTAGGGGTATCCCCGTCGCAGCCGGTTCAGCGCGCGGAAAAGCGTGAAACAATGCCTGTGGCGTCGGCATCCGCCGCTGAACCTGCGCCGGTACAGGCTCCGCCGTCGACCGGTACCGAGCCGGCGGTTTTACCCGGAATGGTAAACGCGGGCATACCCTTTCACGAGGAAGTCGCTTCCTGTGAGGATCTGGCGGCGGTCGCAAGGCTGGTGCATCAGTGCGCGAGGTGTCCGCTGCACCAGACCCGGACGCACGCAGTGCCCGGTGAAGGCAATCCGCAGGCAAGAATTGTATTTGTCGGCGAAGCGCCCGGCGCGGATGAAGATGCCCAGGGCCGCCCTTTTGTCGGGCGCGCGGGGCAGCTGCTTACGGACATCATCCAGAAGGGGATGAAACTGCGCCGCGAGGAGGTATATATCTGCAATGTGCTGAAGTGCCGCCCCCCGGGAAACCGGACGCCGGCTCCCGACGAGGTGGTGCGGTGTATGCCGTACCTGGTCCGCCAGCTGGAGCTGATCGCGCCGGAGGTGATTGTGGCGCTTGGCGGCGTGGCGGCTCAGGCCCTGCTGGATACGCGCCAGCCGGTGGGAAAACTGCGCGGAAAGTGGCACCAGTGGCGTGAGATCCCTCTCCGGGTGACATTCCATCCTGCCTACCTGCTCCGGAATCCCGCGGATAAGGCGGAGGCCTGGAAGGATATCCAGGAGGTCATGAAGCGTTTGGGGCTGATGCGTTCGGACGCGTCCGGCGCCGGGTGATGGACGCAATGCGTCAGGAGACCGCGTCTCAGGAATTTTCTGGAAGAACCCCCTGGCGCAAGTCATTGCTGATGCGGGGCGGGCTGTTATGCGCTGTCATGCTGGGGTGTCTGTTTCTGGCCGCGGGGGGGATAACCCGTCATTTTTTTCGGGAATCCGCCCGGCAGATGGAGGCCCAGACCGAAGAAATCATCCGGAACATTGAGGTGCGGCTGGACCAGGGATTTTACGGCGATCTGGGCAAGCTGGAACGCGATTTGCGCGACCTGCACCGGGGATTTGACATTCACCTTCAGGAACAGGCCGACACCGGAGAACAGGCGCTGACAAAGCCCTCTTTCAGTTATGAGCGCCTGGCGGACGGCCGATTCCTGCGCACGGTCCGCGTGCCGGTCCGCAGCGGGGTGACTCCCATGCTGCTGACGGTTTCCATGGAGATCGAACCCCAGCGTGAAGTCCTGCTGGCGCTGACCAACCGGTTCATGCTGGTGGTTGTGGGGACGTTCATCACTTCCCTGGCGCTGATGTTCTGGGTGCTGGCGCAGACCCTGCGGCCCCTGCGGCGCCTTGCGGAAAAATGCGCCGCAGTCAGCCGGGGCGCGCTGGAAACAGTGGCTACCCGGGGCGCTCGGGGGGAAGTCCTGGAGCTGGAAAACACTTTCAACCGGATGGTGGAGTCTTTGCGGGAGAAGGAAGAAATTGAGGCCAAACTGCTGCAGGCCCAACGGCTTTCCGCGCTGGGTACCCTGGCGGCAGGGGTCGCCCACGATGTGCGTAATCCGCTCAATGCCATCAAACTGTTGTCCTCCCATGCGCTGGACCGCGCTGACACCCGCCAGTCCCCTTCGGCTGTGCGTGCGCTGGAAACCATCCGCGGCGAGGTAGAGCGGCTGGAAAGCATTATTTCACGGTTTCTCGCCCTGGCGCGGGAAACCGAACTCCGTCCGGCGCCGATTGACGCAGACCGGTTCGTGCTGGATGCCCTGGAACTGGTTCGGCGGGACGCGGAAAACCGGGGCGTTACGCTCCAGGTTGAAGCCGGAACCGGCGGCCTGATTGTCCTGGTCGACGCCAACCAGCTCAGCAGGGCCCTCTTGAATGTGGTGATGAACGCGCTGGAAGCCTGCCCTAAGGGGAGAAGGGTTCGGGTGTTTTCACGGGTTACGGCGGAGCACTGGGAGATGGAAGTTCGCGACAACGGTCCCGGAATGTCTGCCGAGGTCCAGCGGCACGTGTTTGACCCCTATTTCAGCACCAAACCCGGCGGTACGGGACTGGGGCTGTCAATCGCCCGGAACATTGTGGAAGAACATGGCGGGGAGATGGAATTGTCCAGCTCCGAGGGGCAGGGCTGCCAGGTGGTGATGCGCCTTCCTCTCGCCCGGGTCCGCGGGGCGGGGTATTCAGGAAATCCGGTTGTGGCATCATAGGAACTGTGGCTGGTTGAATCATGCGGGAAAACATATGTCCGAAAACCGGCAGAATATCCACCATAAAAAGGCGTTCACTGTCCTGTTCCTGCTCACAGCCGCGGGCCTGTTAATTCTTGTGTTTTTTGCCGCGTGGAGGATTCGGCATCCTGCCGCGGGCAGGCTCATGCTGGACACCCCGCGGGATGACCTGGATGTGCTGATGCGGAATGACCCGGACCTGATGTGGGTTACCCGCGAGCATATTGACGCAGTCGCAACGCGGCGTTTCGATGATGGCCGTGAAGTCCGCTACCGGGTCAGAACGGGCGCGATGGGCATACGCGGGCAAACGCCCGGACCCAGAGGGAACCGGCTGCGCATTCTGGCCATCGGCGATTCCACAACGTTCGGACTGGGGGTGGACGATGAACAGACCTGGTGCGCCCAATTACAAAAACTGCTGGACCCTGACCGGGAAGTGATTGAAGTTGTTAATGCCGGTGTTATCGGTTATTCGGTTTTTCAATGCCGCCGCCGGTTTGAGGGGCTGCTCGATGATCTGGACCCGGTGCTGACGCTGGTTACCGCGGGACACAATGATATCTCCCTGAATCTGGGATATGGCGATGCGGACACTGCCGCTCGGCTTAAGCATCCCGACCGGTATGCCCAGTACGCGATGCTGCGGGATCTCCTGTTTCCGGAGCGGTTTACGGATCCGGAAAAACAGCGGCCCCGGATGACGCCCGGAGAATTTCTGGATGATCTGGAGCGGCTCTGCATCGCCGCAAAAGACCGGCAGCGCGCGATCGTACTGGTCTGCTGGCCCTTTGTGCAGGAAGTATTTCCCGAGATGGGGAAGATGCCTTCCTATTCACCGCTGATCCGACTGGCCGCGGAACGCACGCAGACACCGTTGGTTGACCTGCATCAGCCGTTCCGCCAGGCCGGTCCGGCCGTTTTTTTAGATAATGTCCACCTTACCGCCGATGGACACGCCGCGATAGCCAACGCGATCGCGGATCAGTTGCGCGCGCTGTTCAAAGCAGGCCTGTGTGAATCCTGGCAGCGGGAAAGCGTGGCGCGGGCGAAAAAACTTATGGACGAAAACCATGAGGCAGCT
>JAKOTZ010000155.1 GCA_029776995.1 Candidatus Hydrogenedentota bacterium | reverse complement strand
TGAAAAACGTGAGGATGCTTTCCCAGATGCTCAGCAGGTTCATGTTTGATCTCCTCTCTTTGCTGTTCATCCGTTATCGCGGTCTCCCGTTGACCGCCTGACCACCTATACTCCCCGCGCAGGGCCGTGTTACAGGGTTAAGCGAACGGAATTACCCTTCCGCCCTGGGTGGATGTTTTTCAAACAGTCGGTCTGTCTGGGTGCGCGCCCATGCCCGATGTTCATCCGTCATAAAACGTCCCACCGCCGTAATCGCTCCGGTTATCAGGCCCAAGTCATCGCTGTATCCCAGCCCGGGCAGGATATCCGGTATGACATCCGCCGGAAGAACAAAATATCCGAGCGCGCCCAGAATTACTGCCTTTGCCCAGTCCGGAACAGACGGATCCCGAAGCATCGCGTACAAAGAAAGCGCCCCTTCGATCATTTTTTTGCCGGCCTGAACGAATACGGTTCTGACCTTTTCCTGAAACGACTGGTCCGTGTAATGGCGCCGGAAATCCTCCGACATGGCCATTACTTCCTCAGGGGGCCGTTCGTCAGTTTCTTCCTGTTGCTGTTTCGGGCGATCCGGCGTGTCCATAGGCATCCTCGCAGTCTGGAAGAGTTTGGCTCCACCTTACGAAATAATGGAAAATTATGCCATGATTTCGGAATATATCGATGATCTGGCCTGGGCCTTCGTCGCGTCAATCGATCTGCTTATCCTGTTCGGGGTGGGGGTGTACTTCCTGTGAAGGCGTTTTCAGCGTCGGGAAGAAATTCCGCCCATGCACGAAGTGGCCGCGCTGGGATGCGCGCTAATCCTGGGCGGTCTGGAAATGCGTTTTCTCCGGGAGGCGCTGGAGCGTTTTCCCGTGTATTACGTTTTCAGCGCGATCGGCGTGCTTATCACCCTGTCCGCGCTGTACGGCCACCTGGTGGCATCCCTGATTTCCCGACTGTTGCTGGAGTGGATTACCACGGGCACTGAGTCGGATATAGACCGGCCGCTCTTCGGCGCGGGAGAAGCCTGCATGCGCCGGGGCGATTACGCGAACGCCGCGCGTGAATTTACGGTTCTGGCGCGTCTGCACCCCAGGGACCCGGCCGTCTTTCTCCGTCTGGGAGAAGCCCTGGCGCATACCGGCGATCACAGGCGGGCGGTTGCGGCTTTCCTGCGCTGCGCCCAGCTGGAATCCAACAGCTCGCGGGCCCTGCATGCTCTCCGGCGCGCCACAGACTGCCTATCTCCGGACAACCCGGAGCAGAAAAAGCAGTTCCGCGACGCCTCTGATAAAGTCCTGCAGCAGTTTCCCGAGGACACGCACCTGGCATCCCAGGTGGAGGCCATGGACCGCCAAATCGAAGGTGAGTTTGTAAACGCGGGGGTATCGTCTCAAACGACTGCGTTGAAGACCTTGCCTGCCTCCGACATGCTGGAGCGGCTTGACGATCTGCCGAATGATGATGTGGATAAAGATTATCCTGCCTGAAACCTTTCTGCCTCCTCTACCCTTTTCCTCCTTATATTGGAAGCTTTCCGCGCCGATATGATAGGCTATTTACCGCGTTCGGATACCCTTTTCCTGAGCGACAGGAGCATGAAATGGAAACCATTACCAGACAGACGGTGGAGTATATCGCCGCGCTGGCCCACCTCCGGCTGACGCCGGAGGAAACGGACCGCATGGCGCGTGACCTGGGCAGCATCCTGGAGTACATGGCCCAGTTGAACGAGCTGGACACGTCTCATGTTGAGCCTATGATGCATGCCATGGAAATGATTAACGTCTTTCGGGAGGATGAAATCGGGCAGTCGCTGGACCGGGAAGACGCCCTGACCAACGCTCCGCTCCACGATGGACAGTATTTCCTGGTTCCCAGGATTCTGGAAGGAGACACCGCATGACGGACTGGCGCTGGGCTGATGCCGTAACGGTTCGCAATGCCGTCATGGCGGGAACGGTCTCTGCCGAAGAAGTCACCCGAACCCTGCTGGACTGGATCGGAGAAGCCGACCCAAAAGTCGACGCATATACGCAGATCTGGAGCGAAGAAGCACTGACCCGGGCGCGGGAAATCGACGCCAAAAAAGCCCGGGGAGAACAACTGGGGCCTTTGGCAGGGGTTCCCGTCGGCCTGAAGGAACTGCTGTGCACCCGGCAGGGGTTTACCACCTGCGCATCCAGAATACTCTCGGGGTTCAGAAGCCCCTATGACGCGACGGTCGTGCGCCGACTGGAAGCGGCAGACGCCGTATTCCTGGGCAAGGTTAACATGGATGAGTTCGCCATGGGCTCCTCCACGGAACGCAGCGCGATCAAAAAGACAAAGAACCCATGGAACCTGAATTGCGTGCCGGGAGGGTCCAGCGGCGGTTCGGCCGCGGCGGTGGCATCCGGGCAGTGTGCCGTGTCCCTTGGCAGCGATACTGGCGGATCTATCCGGCAGCCCGCCGCGCTGTGCGGCTGCGTGGGCATTAAGCCCACTTACGGCCGGGTATCCCGGTATGGACTGGTTGCCTTTGCGTCGTCTCTGGACCAGATCGGCCCCCTGACGCGGACCGTGGAAGACGCCGCGCTGGTGTTGGACGTGATCTGCGGCAAGGATCCCATGGATGCCACATCGGCCCAGTTGCCGCAACCGGGATTTCTGAACACGGTACGTGCCGGGGACGTCCAGGGCTTGCGCAT
>JAKOTZ010000138.1 GCA_029776995.1 Candidatus Hydrogenedentota bacterium | reverse complement strand
GAGGAACTTCCTCGCAAAATACCCTGAAGCCAATACGATGCAGAAAAGGATGCTTCGCGTAAGCGCGCGGCTTGCCCGGCTCCGGCAGCACAACCCCGACCAGTCCGAACTGCTGGACGAAGCGGAGAACCTGCTGCACCAGGGACAGTGCAACTGCGCGTACTGGCACGGCGTGTTCGGCGGGCTTTACCTGAATCACTTGCGGACTGCCGTGTTTGAACGGCTTGTCGCGGCGGACAGACTGCTGGATGCCGCAGAGGCGCTTCAAGAACCGCGGTGGACGCAGACAGACTGCGACGGGGACGGTCTGGAAGAGATTGTCCTGGAAACGCCCGCGGAAACCGTTTTCCTGAAACCGGACGACGGCGGTTCACTTTACGAGTGGGATTTCAAAGCAAAACCATTTAACCTGTGCAATGTGCTGGCCAGACGGGAAGAGCCTTACCATGATCTCCTGCGGCACGGGCTGGCCCGGGCCGACCAGGAGAATACCGGCAACCTCAGCATCCATGAAATGGTCCGCGCGAAATCAGCCGACCTGGACAAATACCTGATTTACGACCCCTGGCGCCGGTCATCCCTGCGGGACCGCTTTTTCGAACTGAATCCGGACCCTGAGACCTTCCGGCGCTGCCAGGAACGGGAACTGGGCGATTTTGTGGCCGGCGTTTATTCCATTCATCTGTCTGATAACAAGTGTGTAATGACGCGCAACGGACAGGTTCAATCCCCAGGCGGATGCATTACGGAAGTGCGCATCCAAAAACAGATTATGCCCCTGGAAAACGGCATACAGGTATCCTACGAGATTGCCTGCCCGCAGGGTTGGCCGGAGTCATTGTGCTTCGGCGTGGAAACAGCCTTCAATTTCCTGACAGGATCCGCTCCGGACCGGTATTATCTTTCGGAAAACGCTTCTTTGGAACGGCCTATGCTGGGGCAGTGCGGCGTGTTCGACAACCTTGGGCATATCGCCCTCTGGGATGAATGGATGCGGCTGGAATGCGGCCTTCGGCTGAACCGCCCGGCCAGAGTCATCCATTTCCCCATTGATACGGTCAGCCAGTCTGAAGACGGCCAGGAGCGGGTGCACCAGGGTTGTGTCGTGCTGCCCTGCTGGGAACTTTCCCGGGGGGACTGCGCGTTCGCGCTCGAGATGACACTGTATTGCAATATGTTGTAAAATACCCCCCGCGTAGAAGCGCCCCTTGACAGAAACAGGCAGATTCGCAACGCAGGATGGAAACGCATCATGGCCATGCACGCGGATTTGGGAATCATGGAAGCCCGGGATGACATTATGGTAACCAACACGCTTGGCGTACATGCCCGCCCCGCGTCCATGATCGTGGAAACAGCGCTGAAATTCCAGAGCAATATATACATCCAGTACAAAGGAAATATGGTCAACGCCAAAAGCATCATGGGACTGCTGACGCTGGGCGCGGCCCAGGGCAGCCAGCTCACGGTAATCTGTACCGGTCCTGATGCCCCGGACGCGCTTGAAGCCCTACGCCAGCTGTTCGCGTCCGGATTTGGTGAAGCCTGATTCGTCCCGAGGAGTTGCTTCTTGGAAATTCGCATGCAGGGTCTGGGGGTTTCTCCCGGTATTGCTGTCGCTCCGGTCATTGTCCATGCCCGAGGACGCTGGCATGTGCCTGTGTACGCAATATCGAACCCGGAAGCAGAAATAGAGCGGTTCCATTTGGCGCTGGAATCGGCCAGAGAAGACCTGCTCCGTCTGTACGCGCAGACGACCGCAGCCCTTGGCAGCGGACACGCGGCTATTTTTCAGGCGCATCTGATGATCCTGGATGATCCGGTATTTCAGGAAGAAGTCTCTGAACTGGTCCGCAGCCGGTTATGCAATGTGGAGCACGCTCTGGATCGGGTTTCCCGCGAGTACCTGGAGAAAATGGGACAGCTGGCGGAATTCCATTTACAGGACCGGCACGCAGATATCCTGGACGTGGTTGACCGACTGATGGAACGGCTTCTGGCGGTACAACCCCGCCGCCTGGCAGACATCGAAGAACCTGTTATTCTGGTCGCCAGGGATCTGTCCCCTTCCGAAACGGTAGGGCTGAACCGCGAACTTGTTCAGGCCATCGTGGTTGAGGTAGGCAGCGTGACCTCCCATTCCGCCATTCTGGCCCGGGCGCTGCAGATCCCGGCCGTGATAGGTGTACCTTCCATCACGGCCAAGGTAATCCCCGGACAATTCCTGGTAGTGGACGGATCGGACGGCACTGTCATTCTGGATCCCGAACCCAACACCCAGCGCCGTTACAGGCAGGAACGCGAAACCTTCCTGCGCAGGCAGGCCGTCTATGCGGGCGACACCTCCCGCGGACCGGCAATCATGGCCGATGGACAGGCCGTCATCCTGCAGGCCAATATCGAACTGCCTGCTGAGGTTGCCCATGGTCTGCGGGCGGGGGCGACAGGCGTCGGGTTGTTCCGGACGGAATACCTTTTCCTGGGACGAAACGATCTGCCGAGGGAACAGGAACAGTTTGAAGCCTACCTCGATGTGGTCCGTGCCGCGAATGGCCAGCCGGTCACCATCCGCACACTGGACATCGGCGGAGACAAACTCAGTTCCGCCTTCTCTGCCTATCACGAAGCCAATCCCCAGCTGGGGTGGCGGGCAATCCGATACTGCCTGGCCCATCCCGAGCTTTTCCGCGCGCAGCTGAGGGCTATCCTGCGCGCTTCCGCGTTCGGGCCGGTGCGTATTATGTTTCCCCTCGTCACCGGACCCGACGAATTCCGGCGCGCGCGCGATTTCATGAAACAGGTCATGCTTGAACTGCGGGACGAAAACATTCCCTTCGACGCAAATGTCCCGGTAGGCGCCATGATTGAAGTCCCTTCAGCCGTCATGACCGCCGACATCCTGGCCCGGGAATGCCAGTTCTTCAGTATCGGCACCAACGACCTGATTCAGTATTCTTTAGCCGTAGACCGGGTCAATGAAAAAATTGCCCACCTGTATGATCCATGCCATCCGGGTGTCATCCGGATGATCGCCCAGGTAGTCAATGCCGCCAACGCGCGGGGGATCGAGTGTGCCGTATGCGGCGAGATGGCCGGCGATCCGCTGTACGCCGAGCTTCTGATCGGGCTGGGGGTGCTGACCCTGAGTATGGCGCCCGTGGCGATCCCATTCGTGCGGGAGGCGATCTCAGAACTGGATACGGCCTCGGCCAGACAGTTTGCCCTGCAGGCGCTGAGCATAGACTCTTCCGAGGATATCCGAAACCTCCTGGCTCAGCGGTACACCAAACGAACTGCCCGGTTGAACTCTTCACCGGTCCCGGAGACGGCTCCATGAGCGACCCGCTGCCCATCAGCGTGCTGGGATCCACCGGAGCTATTGGCAGGGCCACGCTGGACATCGTCCGCCTGTTCCCCGAGCGGTTTCGGGTGCGCGCTCTTGCCGCGCGGCGGGATATTGACCATCTCGCAAGACAGATTGCGGAATTCAGCCCCGAGGCGGTGGCCGTACTGGACCCCGACGCCGCGGACAGGCTCAGATCCATGAATCCCGGCTGTGAGGTGCTGGAAGGCGAATCCGGCTGCTGTGATCTCGCCGCCAGGCCCGCGCACCGGGTGGTTTGCGGCATGGTGGGCGCTTCGGGACTGGCCCCCCTCCTGGCCGCGCTGGACGCCGGGAACACGGTCGCGCTGGCCAACAAGGAGCCCATGGTGATGGCCGGCCAGATCATCATGCGCCGCGCCGCGGACAGGGGCGTGTCGGTGCTTCCTGTCGACAGTGAACACAGCGCCCTGTTCCAGTGTCTTGCGGGACATCCTCCCAGTCACGTGCGGCGGCTGTGGCTTACCGCCTCCGGCGGACCGTTTTATGGAAAATCCAGGGCGCAGCTGCATCAGGTTTCGCCGGCTGAGGCCGCGCGCCACCCCACCTGGAAAATGGGGGTAAAAATCAGCGTGGATTCGGCCACCCTCATGAACAAGGGTCTGGAGATTATTGAGGCCATGCGCCTGTTTGGATTGCCCCGCAATAAGATTGAGGTGGTGATTCACCCCCAGAGCATCGTTCACGGTCTGGTGGAGTTCACCGACGGGAACATGCTGGCCCATCTGGGCGTTACCGATATGAAACAGCCGATCCTGTACGCGCTGACCTGGCCGGACCGATCAGAACGGCCGGTAAAAACGCTCGATCTGGCGTCCGTGGGCAGCCTGACCTTCAGCCGGCCGGACCTGGACGCGTTTCCCTGTCTGGCGCTGGCACTGGAGGCAGCCGACCGCGGTGGCACCGCCCCGGCCGTGCTGAACGCGGCCAATGAGGTCGCCGTGGAATCCTTCTGCAGGGAACACATATCTTTCCTGGAGATTGCGGACGTCGTCGCGGAAACCATGGCGCGCTGTGTTTCTCCCCATGACGGGATCAGTCTCGAGGCGATCCTGGCCGCGGATACGGATGCGCGAAGGACAGCTGAAACAATCGTACGTGAACTGGAGCGGAAAAAACGATGATTTTTAACCTGCTGGTGTTTTTTGCTGTCCTGAGCGTGCTTGTCTTCGTGCACGAGCTTGGACATTTCCTGGCCGCAAAGTGGTGCGGCGTATACGTGAAGCGGTTCAGCGTCGGCATGCCGCCGCGCCTGTTCGGCATCCAGGTCGGGGAAACGGATTACTGCGTCGGCGCGCTGCCCTTTGGCGGTTTTGTCATGATGGCCGGCCAGGAAGACGTACCGTTGACCGAAGAAGAACGCCAGAAAGAGTACGGTGATATTCCCGACCACCGCAAGTTTGACCGGCGGCCGGTACGGGAACGGCTGCTCATCCTCTTCATGGGGCCGCTGATGAACCTTGCCCTGGCTTTCGTCCTGTATTTTGGCATCGCCCTCGCCGGTGAGACGGTGCCGGAGTGGGATGCATCTCCCCGGGTGGGCGAAGTTGATGCCGATTCTCCCGCCGCCTCGGCGCCTTTGTACCGGATACATAACGAAACGGATGTTCCGGATTACGCGGGTCCACCCGACGCGGTCGGCTGGGAACCGGGCGATCTGATCGCGCGGGTGGATGGAAAATCCATCCGCAACATCTCGGAACTGGCCGCCATTGCCGTACTGCACGGTGCGGACACTCCTCACGACTTTATCATTGAGCGCGAAACCGCGCCTGGTCAGCCTCCCATCCGGTATGCCTGCCACATCGCCCCCCGCGTAATGGGGGAAGGCCGTTCCGCCAGGCCGCGTTTTGGCGTCGCGCCTTTCGAAACGCCCCGGGTTGGCGAGCTGGCCCGGCCCGACGCCCCGGCGGCAGTGGCGGGGTTGCAACCGGGCGATATCATCTGGCGGGTCAACGGGAAACGGGTTACCCGCTCACAGTTCGTCAAAGCCATGGAAGAAACCCCGGAAGGCCGGACGGTATCGCTGGACGTGGCGCGGAACGGAGAACTGATCCAACTCGAAGTGCAACCCGAAACCACCGGGCGCATCCGCGGGTTATCCCTCGCCATTCAGCCTGACGGAACAGCCGAAGTAGTAACGCTGACCGCATCTATGGCCGCGGTTTCAGGGCTTCGGCCCGGAGACCGGCTGGTTTCGCTGGAAGGGCAGCCCATTACCGAGCAGCGCATCCGGGAACTGGAACAGCAGCGCGCGGGGGACATGCTGGCGGCTGAAGCCGCACGGCCGGCCAGAATGTTCGGGCTGGCCGCAAGGTCCGGTTACCTGCAGGCGCGGATACCTGTTGACAGGGTACGGGCCATCGGCGTGGTGCTGGATTCGGTCACCGTGGCGCGCCGATTCGGGCTGCTGGGGGCCGTGCCCGAAGCGCTGCGGAACGGCTGGCGCGATGTCGCCCAGACCCTGCTGACCCTGAAAGGGCTCGTCACCCGGGATGTCAGCCCCCGCGACCTGGGCGGTCCCCTGATGATTTACGACGTAACGTCCCAGGCCGCCCGTGTCGGATTTTCCTGGCTGGTCCGCATCACGGCGCTGATCAGCGTGAACCTGTTCATTTTCAATCTGCTACCC
>JAKOTZ010000128.1 GCA_029776995.1 Candidatus Hydrogenedentota bacterium | reverse complement strand
GAGGAATCGGCGGCCGCCAGTGAGGAACTGGCCGGGCAGGCGCGTGAGCTGCTCAATATTGTGGGGCGTCTTGAGGCGCTGATCCATGGAGCTGCTGCCGGCGGAAAATCAATCCGACCCCAGCCAGCGGCGAAAAAAGCATCCCCGGCATCGTCAGCAGGCCACATCGGTTCCAGCCGAAAAGAGCCGCCACGCGGACTTCCTGCTCCCCGTCAGGCCGCCAAACGCACGGCTGCAGTTCCGGGCGAGAGGATAAACCATGGAAAACAGGCTGGCGCTGCGCCTGATCAGACGGTTAATCCTGAGACTGTGATTCCCCTGGACGAGGAAGATTTAACTGGCTTTTGACCGTAAAGCACTATTGTCATTGCCCCCATCGTGATCGCATGAAGAACGACAGCGGTTGTGGGCGAGAACTGTAAGGCAGAACGCCAGCAGTACGGTGAGATACCACCCCCCTATCGGGAGCTGGCCTTCTATATGCACCCGGATTGGATAGATTGATACGGATTCCCATGCGTCGGTGACCTGACAGATATACCATCCGTCGTCCGAGGGGACCACATAATCAAGCACCAGCCGTGGCTGATCGCCGCCTGAAATATTCCGCCAGGAAGCACCGTCGGAAGACCAGCTCCAGACGTACTGTCGGGGGGCAGATCCCCCGGTTGCAGCGACCTCCAGTTCCAAACGGCTGCCAGCTGATACGGTTATTTCCGGTGGCGGCACCTGAATCAGCCGGAGATGAGAGATCTGGTAACCCGTGTTGGCCACCGCGTTAATGGCCAGTGGCCAGCCGACGCGGTCGGTTAAACTGGAGGAAGCGGACAGCATGATGCCCAGTGATCCATCTTGCGGACCTGACTGGACCAGCACATCACAGTAATCGTCATGGGCTTCCACCCCCAGCAGAACACCCTGGGATGTCCCCGTAACCATCCACCCGTCGTTCCCCTGATGGAGAGGAATGTTGATCACGGGTTCACTGAAAAATACCCGCCAGCGTACTACAGGCGCGTTAGTCGGAGATGGGTCCATACGCCAGAATCCCGTTACCCATGGCCTGATCCGATCGATGTCATACAGGTCGACTGATTCCGCGGCTTCAGCGAGCCCACGCCCAACCTGGTCCATCAGATCCGTTCCTGACTCACGGCGAAGTCCCAGCATCCCTCCGACGCCTTCCGGCAAAGAAAGGGTAACTATCCATGCGTTCGGCTCGCTGGACGGCACAATGCTGGAAACCTGCGCTGAGGCAATGCCTGTGGGAATCCAGCCGGGATAAGGGAAAGATAAGCCTGGTCCGGAAACCGGCTCTGAAAATACCGCCTGGTAACGGACCGTATTTTCCCGGGTGGGAGAGGGGTCCAGTCGGGTCAGCGCAGTCAGACGGGGCGGATTAATGTCGGCATAAACAGAACGGGAAACAGACCATTCGCCTTGCAGCAGGGTCTCGGGGTCACGATTGCAAGTAACATGAACAGCCCGCAACACCGGAGCCGCAGTCGGGTCAGCAGATGTCAGACGGGCCCGCAACACAAAATTTTCCGGGGGCAGACCGGTCAGGTCAGCCGGATTCGGCAGATTTTCAAACCCGGGTACAGGCTGCAGGGTACTTGCCGCAAGGGCGTCAAAAGCAATTTCGGCCGATGGAAAACTTTCAGTGAAAAAGGATATGGCCTTCCATCCGGACATATTAGCCGGAAGGGTTACGGAAATCACCGCCGTGCCTGAACCAATAAAAGGCACCGGATCTGCCGCACGAAACTTCATGTAATACGGTCGGTCGGTGGTGGGTGGTGGGGCACTGTCAAAAGAACCGGGAAATCCTGTCAGGACGGCCCGGTGGGTAAGGGTTCCCCAGTCAGGATTGTTCTTGACATTTGCGGAAGAGAAGATATCCACAGTATCAGGGGAAGTAACTGCGAATGCGTACAGTTCATCAACTGAAAAAGGCCAGTTAACCGGACCGGAATTTACCCATCCTATGCCCGGTTCGAGGGAGACCTGTCGGGACCAGATCTTAGCCCACGGATCGGACACAGTTGCACCCCCTTTATAAATGGCCAGTTCAGCAACAACGGAAGATTTACAGCCCAGAAAAACCTCCCAGGACAGGATACGGGTATTGCTGCCAATACGATAAACATTGGCGCGTCCGCCATTGGAGAAAGTAACCCGGTTGGTTTCACTGGGGCCTCCAACCGTTTGGTAACGTACGTTAGCCCCGCCCAGGGTAATGCCGAGATCCGCAACGTTCTGCGTGTCGGTTAAAGCCGCACCGGAAAAAGGGGGCAGGAGTGAAAAAGTTTCCTCCCGCCGCCGGGCGGGGATGGAACCGCGTGCTCTGAACCAGAGCGTTCCGTCTTCAGAAACAGGAAATGATGCGGTGAGACCGGACGTTTGAACGGATCCCAGCAACGGAATCTGGAAATCCGGAGCATTCGCGCATTCCGAAAAGTATACCGTCGCGCCCGTGTCCTGCCAGGAAATAACAGCCGGAGATGTCAGCAACGGCGCCGGAGGCACAGTAATATCCGGGGCCGGGGGATAAATGGGAAAGAGATAATCTTCCACTTCACCATCCGGAGAGGTTCCTCCGGAACCGAGACCAGCCAGCGAGGAGATTCGGAATCGCGCGACCGCGTGATGTCCCGGCAGAATACCAGCCGGAACGGAAAAGGACTGCTGGATGGTTCCTCCGGGATGCCACAGATCAGTAAAAATTACCTCATCCGGATCTGTCCAGTCACCGTTACCATTAAAATCAACCCACCCCTGAACCCAGCCCGCCGCCGATGCGGTAATCTCAATCGAACAGGAAGTTCCAGGCATCATCGGCGTTAACAATCGGATTCCATCATCCGAGGTGTTAATTTCAGCCAGATCATCATGCACCCCCGTTTCACGCCAATAGGGTGGTGAACCCAGAAAAGGCCCCATGCTTTGTTCATGGATGGCGCCCCCTTCAGCATGGGTTACGGGAAACGGGTGGGGAGCGTCTCCAAACGACGCGGGAGCCGAAAGTCGAATCTGATCCAATCCGATTCCATCCACCTCAGAAGGAAAGTCCGGCCGACCATTGTCATACTGGCAAAACCGAATATAGCGGACAGATGAAACGGGAACAGCCCAAACGGACAGCGCCTGCTCCAGTGGAATGGTAATTTCCTTCCAGCTGCTGTCGAGGCTTCCCGACGCGGAAGTCAAAGCCAGCAGCGGATACCAGGTCACGCCATCCGGACTGGCCGCCACGTAATCCGCGTCAGTAGAGCCACTAAAGGGACCCCAGACAGGCAAGTCGTGCGGCTCGTCCCCATAATCTTTGGCATAAAAAGACAGTAAGGCTTTGCTGTATCCGCCCAGGTCTACCGACAGGGTCAGTTCAATGCGGACATAGTCCACTCCGGAATATCCCAGTACCAGGCTCTTTGTACCGTCGGGCGTCGGAAACTGGTCTGTAAGCCGAAAGCTGGACCGCAGATCATTCGGGCGGGAACTCTGCGTTTGCCACATGGCTTCCAGATACCCGGATTCGAAACTGTCAACAAACCCCGGTTCCGCTGTGAGAATGCTGTCGCCCACCGCATGATGACCAAACAGCAAAATTACCCCAACCCAAATAAAAGGCCATTTCCGCCGGACCATACCCCTTGTCCTCCACGCACATATCGCCGGGAAATCTATAACCGCCAAATTTGTCGTAATGTATAAAATATACTTTTAGCTGAATTCAAATTTTTGATGAAACGCGTCAAGCTATTACAGATTGGGATAATCGTAAATTGGCGTGTCGGGTAGACGCATTCCAGGCGGAGGGGCAAGGATTTCCCGGTACAAAACAGCCCGGCGGCGGTTTACAGGATCTCTCAGCGTGGCGCCGATGGATTTGCCAGGCCTGTGACCCCGCGTTGGAGTTTTCGTCGGTGACGATGCAACGGGTGAGGACGCCCTCGCCGCCATAGCGCCGGAGACTCGAGGTGGCTCCGCTGCCGGTGCCGATTTCCTTTTCATGGCTTCCGGTCCGCGCGGCACAGATACAGGGGAAGCGGGTGCGTGTTTAGCCGCAGGTCTGCCGGCCGTTTTCCGCACCGGCACAGCCTGTCGCCTTGGCGCCTCTTCACCTTCGACCATGGACTCGAAGTCATCTTCTTCCAGTACGCGACGCCGTGGCACGGATGGAACAACCATTCGGGGATCATCGGCTGTCCTGGGAATACGTTGCGCCGTCTCTACTCTACGTTGTACCGGGGAATCGGATTTTCGTTGAACAGGCGAAGGAGAACGGTCCATCCTGGGAGACGGCCTGCGGGTTGTTTCTGATTTTGTTTTGGGCTGCGCTACAGGTATTTCTTTTTCACCATACAGCCTGCGGGTGGCGTCGGGCAGATCTTCTCTGCGCAGATCCGGGATATCCAGCATGTCTTCAGTTTCTGTCTTTCCCCGGCGGCTCCAGTTGAAAATAGCCACCGTGATGACAATCAGCCAGAAGATTAATGTGCCGATATCCAGATCCATTAAAAAACCTTTTTGGAAGGTTATTTTATTAAGGTTCAGGTGGAAGATTCCGCCGGTCCGGCATCTTTGGCAATCGCGTCACGCATGTTGGTGTCCGCCAGGATATTCCGCATCCGGTAATAATCCATCACGCCCAGATTTCCCGAGCGAAACGCGTCAGCGATTGCCCTGGGCACCTCCGCCTCCGCTTCCACCAGCCGCGCTTTCATTTCCTGAACCAGGGCCACCATTTCCGCTTCGCGGGCCTGAGCCATGGCGCGGCGTTCTTCCGCCCGGGCCTGGGCAATCTGTTTGTCGGCCTCAGCCTGTTTAATCTGCAGGTCAGCCCCGATATTCTCCCCCACATCGACATCAGCAATGTCAATTGAGAGAATTTCGAAGGCTGTTCCGGCATCCAGGCCGCGGGAAAGCACCGTTTTCGAAATCAGGTCGGGATTCTCGAGCACTTTTTTATGAGACGGTGACGAACCGATGGTGGTCACGATCCCTTCTCCGACCCGGGCCACGATGGTTTCCTCGGTTGCGCCGCCAACCAGCCTGCGGATATTGGTGCGGACCGTAACCCGCGCTTTCGCCTTAAGCTGAATACCGTCCATGGCCACAGCGGCAACGGTTGACGCGCCTCTGGATGGATCGGGGCAGTCAATCACCTTGGGGTGTACGGACGTTCGGACCGCCTCCAGCACGTCCCGTCCGGCCAGATCGATCGCGGTCGCCTGCTGAAAATTAAGTTCAATGTTGGCTTTATTGGCCGCAATAAGCGCCTGTACGACCCGGGTAACATTCCCTCCCGCAAGGTAATGGGTCTCCAGCTCATTGGTGGATATGTTGAGGCCCGCTTTGACGGCCATAATTCGTGAATCCACGATCACGGAGGGATCCACTTTCCGCAGGCTCATGCCGATCAGGCTCAGCCAGCTTACGGACGCGTCAGAAAGCCAGGCCCGAAGCCAAAGCCTGAAGTAGGTCACGATTGTGACAAAGAAAACAAGCAGTACCACAAACAGTACCAGTAAAAAGAGCGCGTAAAT
>JAKOTZ010000127.1 GCA_029776995.1 Candidatus Hydrogenedentota bacterium | reverse complement strand
ATCCGGCGGATGCCCGTTATCCCGGCGGGTTGATTGCGCCGTCGGTTATTGACTTGAGCGGCGGTTCAGTTACGGCGGTACTGGCCAACAACCGCCTGGACACGTTTTCCTGGTCTCTCAGCCTGGAGGACCTGCCGGGCACCCTGCCGGGCAATTCAATCATTTCCCGAATTACGCTGACACCTAATACTGGTGGCGCGCCGCTGGCGCCCGGCGAAACAGCCAATTTCCAGGTCAGCATCGACAGTTCCGGTCTTCCTAATGGTTCCTATGAAGCGGTGCTGGTTGTAAATACCGATGCGTTCGGCTCGATTCGATACAGGCTGATTTACACACAGAATTGAAGGTAGCGTCTTCAGGGTCGGTTATGACTTGCCGGCTCGATGACTGAAAACGGGGTTACTCATATGCCCAGAATATGGTTGATGTTGCTGGCTTCCCTGACAGGGCTGTTCTTGACAGGATGTCCGGCGTTGACTCCTGTGCTCAGCGTAACGCCTGGATCCATCGCTCTGGACCAGAGTGTCACGGGAACGGTGCTTCGGATTGAAAACACGGGTGGTGGGACACTGCGTTTTTCCGCTGAAACGCAGACGCCCTGGATTCAGCTTTCGCAAAAAACCGTACCGGCGGAAAAGGCTTCCAGCCTTAACGGTACCGCGACAGCCTCCAGCCCGTATTTTCTGCAGGTGGATATCGTTTCGGAACAGTTACCCAACACGCCGACACCAAAAGGCGAGATTCTGATCACTTCCAACGGAGGGGATAAGACAGTTAAGGTGGCGGTTACGCGGGAATATGCGCCGCTGCTTGAAGTTTCCGCGGATTCCATTGATTTCGGGCAAAACCTGGTGGAGCAGGTTCTGACCCTGACCAATCAGGGAAATGCCCCGCTGGAATGGCAGATTGCGGTTCCGGCCACGGCGCCCTGGCTTTCGGTTACGCCTGCCACCGGAACCATTCCGGTATTTGGCGGGCAAAGCGCGGTAACCGTCCAGGTCGACCGAAATGCGGTTACGGGCAGGCCGGATCCGTATACGGCCGTGCTGGGCATTTCATCTAACGGTGGAAATGCCCTGGTAAATGTCTCTGTGCGGGTACCCTACCTCCGCGTGGCGCCAACTTCCATTGATTTCGGGAGAGTCCGACAGAACACGACCCGCTCGCTGAGCCTGGTCAACCAGAGCGCGGAGCCGGTTACATTCAACGTGGCCGCTCAGACCGCGGATGGCGGAAGCTGGCTGACGGTGAGCCAGGCCAGCGTTACCGTGGCGGCCTCCAGCACTGGGCTGGTGAATGTAACGGCAAATATCGCTTCCCTGGTACCGGGAGCATATTCCGGAACGGTAACGGTTTCTGTGCCCGGCGGCGAGCTGTTCCAGGAGGTTCCGGTTACCCTGACCTATTCCCGGTTTGAGGTGGCGCCGACAACCCTGGATTTGGGTGAGATTACCGGCGTAACCCAGGGCGTGGTCACACTGACCAACCTGGGAACCTCCGCGGTGGGCTGGAGCGCTCAGAATGTGTCCGGATCACAGTGGTTATCTTTTTCGCCTGCTTCAGGGACCCTGGCGGGCGGGGCATCTCAGGACCTTACGGTTTCTGTTGATCCCGCTCAGGTGGATCCGGGAACTTATTCAGCGGAACTCCGGATCAGCGCGGACAATGGGTTTGACACGGTCAGCGTTGCCTTCAGCAGGCCGCGGCCCGCGGCGTTGCGCGTGGCGCCTACCGATATTAACCTGGGCGATGTCCGTTCAGGGGAAACCGTGGCCGTGTGGAATGACGGCATCGGGACGGTGAACTGGAATATTGATACTTCCGCGTTCCCGGCATGGCTTACGCTGGTCGGGCCTACCTCTGGATCCCTTTCTGGTGCGGCGACTCAGACTTTTGAACTTCGGGTAGACCGTGCTCTGGTGACTGCCGGGCAGACCAATTTCAGCCATACCTTTACTGTAAACGCATCCGGCGATTTTACGGGATCTGTCCAGGTGACGGTTGCCGGAAGTGTCCCCAAATATCCGGTTTTTGAGGTGGTCGGCGAGGGCCAGGACGGATCCGGAACGCCCTTCATAAATCTGGCCATCGGAGAGGATCAGCAGTCTTTCACCATCGTGAACAGCGGAGAGGGTGACCTGACCTGGCGGGTGGCGCAGGACCAGCAGATTCCCTCCTGGATCACTTCCATTAATCCTCAGCAGGGTCAGGTGCGCGCCGGACGCCAACAGTCGGTGACGGTTACTGTCGACCGCTCCACCCTGGGCCGCGAAGGCGCAACGTACAATCTGGTGCTGGAGTCCAACGATCCGCTGCGGCCCCAGGTGATTTTGGAAGTGCAGGTACGGGTTCCTTTCAGGCTGATTATCGGTACCCGTCCATCCCGCCTGGCCATGGGACGGTATGACAATACGGCTGTCGTGGAGGTGGCCAATCTGGGTGATCCCGGTGAAACACTATATTTCGAGGTGGAATCCACCCGGCCCGAATGGTTGTTTGTGGAGCCCCGTTTCGGGCAAAGTATAGGCGTGCCGGCGGGAATTGTTCCGGACTGGCGGCAGCTGGACGTCTCTATTGACAGGTCGCGCATCTCTTCCACCGGCGCAGTCGGCAAGTTGATCGTCCGGGCAGTGGATGTGCCGCCGGATGCCCTCCCGGTTACCCCGGTTGAAATTGAAATATCCGTGGATGTGGCGGACCTTACTATTGAAACGGCCCTGCCTATGCTTCGGCCGCCGTCTCTTCTGAGGGCAAACCTGCTCCTGAGGGACAGCGCGTTCCGCCCGTTCTCTTTCCTGGAGGATGATCCGGTGGATCCCCGGATCCTGTATCCGGCGGTTAATCTGGAGCCTCTGATTACCGAAGACAATCAGCCGCTCGAAACCTCTGAAACCAGCGTGTTTGTCAAAAAAGATGAACGGCTGAGCTTTAACGTGCTCATCATGCTGGACTTTTCCGGCAGTATGAGAGCGGCCGCCGAGGCGTTGGTGGCGGATGGACAGCTGACCCCGCCGCCTGGGGTGGACGCCCTGACCGCGCTGTATCAGCAGTGCGTGGCCGAACTGATTGATGAACTGCCGCAGCAGTGCAAAGTGGCGCTTGGCATCTTTAATGAACGCAGTCCTTACTACCAGACACCGCTGCGGCTGATTTATGGCGCGCCTGATCCCGCTTCCTGGATGGTTTCCGAAGCGTTTGTACAGGACAAAACCGTATTACAGTACCGTCTGCAGCAGCTGGATGTTCAGGATAATGGAGCTACGGAGCTGTTACCGGCTGTGCTTGCCGGCGCGGTTACGCTGTACAGCGTGGATCGGGGAAGGCACTATATCCCCTTCGACAGCGGCGATGAAAGCATCCTGATTCTGGTCAGTGACGGACGCCGCACTACGCCGCCGGGCGAACTGGGACCGGTGCGTGATTTCCTGGAATCCACGAGGACGCGGGTATTCGCCGTGGGGTGGGGCAATGACATCCTGGCCAATTCGCTGGTGCGGATCTCTGCGGGTATAGGCGGCCATTATTACGCCACAGATGTCAGGCGCAACAGCGACGGATCAAAAACTCCGTTGTTGAGCGAACTGCTCAAATGGTGCCGCACCGATCCGGGTGACCCTGAGAACGCCTCCTCCATACCCAAGGATCTGCGTTCCCACGTGACGCTTCAGTACGTATCCCTGAACGAATCCACAACGGCGAAAATGGGATTGACAATGACGGTTACCGACCGTACGCCTCCGGTTTCGGGCTTCATCGAAATTAATGATGTGCCTTACGAAGCCTATGCGGATGACGTTAAGCTGGGCCAGATTGGCATGAAGTCGGACGGCCTGGTCAGCGGCGGAGCGACGACCGTGACGGTTTATATGGATTACGCGCCCAGAAATATCACCCAGATGACCTTTACCATCAATGTTGAAGATGCGCCGGGTGCTACGGTGGCTATTGCGCCGGCTCCATCAACAGAAGGCGGATTGTTTGCTGAATGGACCGGCACGCCGGTCGTGGGCGCGCCGTTTACCATGACGGCCCCGGCGGGGCGTACCCTGCAGTATGGGGACTGGGGCTCCCTGTTCAATATTACGGTAACGGGCGCAACCGCTCCGTTCCTGGTGCGGCTTTCGGTGGACGCCCCCGTTTACGATGGTTCTCCGGACGGAAAATACTTCACCTACCCCGATACCATTCGGGTTGTTGAGTCGCCCTTCCGCGCGCCGTCGCTGCCACGGCCCATGGTTACGCTGGCCCCAGACCTGTTCACGGATGTGGAGAACAGCGTGATCGACCTGGACACAGTTACGGAGCCGGTTACGATGAACGTCTTCAATAAGGGCGGATCCCATCTCCCGACGGACGTGCAGCTGTACTGGACGGTTCGCCAGGGACCGATGTCTTTGTCCGGAACCGGAGTAGGCGCTTTTGTTTATGAGCCTGTAATCGAGCAGGTCTCCGGCCTTACGGAAGTCCCCGGCACATTCACCGTTCAGGCCGACCGCGCGCAGACGGAGCCAGGGGAATACTCCGGCGAATTTTATCTGGATTACAACTACGGATCCATCCGGATTACGGGCATATACGGCCCCATCTGGTTCAGTTATACCGACACGGACTGATTTAAATTAAACGGGGTAGCGCCGCGGGAAAACGCCTGTCAGGGATGTGCGTGGCGTCCCCCGTTACGCATGGCGTGCAGGTTTCGGTTCGGTGTGGTCCGTACTACCTCGCACCCGGCAGTCATGATGTAGGCGGGGCCGCAGGTCTCAACAGTTTCCCGCATGATGGCCGCAACCTGAGCGGGCGTGCCGTCGCACAACCCTTTTACCGGCTCGATGTTTCCCGACAGTACCTGTGCGGGCCCCAGTATAGACCGTGCCTCCGCCATGGACACCATCGAATCTAGGTCAATCATGTCGGCGCCCAGATCACGGAAGTGGGGAAGCAGCGGCGTGGTATTGCCGCAGATGTGCAACCGGGTTTTGCCGCCCATTGCGTGGATCGCGTCAATAATCCGTTTTTCCTCCGGCCGCACGTAGGTCGCGTACAGTTCCGGGCCGATCAGCGACGCCGCCGCGTCGCCTATGCCGATAATATGCGCGCCGGCTTCCAGTTGCGCCCGGGCAAAATCAATGGCCAGATCCGCGCAGAAGGCCATGAGGTCCCGCACGAACGGCTCATCGTCGTAGAAATCGAGCATGATCGTATTGATGCCCCGAAGGTCAGCTCCCAGCGCCATGGGACCTTCCACCCACCCTTCTATCAGCAGGTCACGCCCAACCTTTTCCGCAAACAGCGCGGCCGCCTGAATCCGGTCATGCATTCTGCCTCCCCCCAGCGGATCGGGTTTCCGAAGATTCGCCAGGGTGGTTTTGTCGGACAGCAGCGCGTTGCTTTCATCGATGGCGGGAGGCTGGTCT
The DNA here is from genome assembly GCA_029776995.1 of Candidatus Hydrogenedentota bacterium. Lineage (GTDB taxonomy): Bacteria > Hydrogenedentota > Hydrogenedentia > Hydrogenedentales > CAITNO01 > JAGPFE01. Next base: position 28,450 of record JAKOTZ010000127.1, on the reverse strand, counting down.
TCAAAATACACGATTGCCGCCCCGCAGTCTGCCGCTTCACGTGCGGGATCAGAGATGCACGACACGTGGTCCGCCTGAAAAATCTCCGCCACCCGCAATTGCCCTTCCACCAGTACCCGGTAGTCGGTCGCGTATTTCCCGTAGGGCTTTCCGATCAGGTCCGCCGCGAACATCATGGTGATCGGCATAAAAGGCACCGTATCCGGTGTTCGCCCTTCCAGAACCGCCAGAACCCGCTCCCGTCCCTTCATGATTGGATCTCCTGCAAAACTGCCGCATGGCTATCGTGTAACTGGAATATGAATGAGCGAAATGCTCAGGGCAGGCAGCGCCAGGTTTCCTGATTCCACCGTGAAAGCCTGTTCCCGGATGGTGATGTTATCCGGTTTGGACGGCACGTTGGCGGCCATTGGGTCATCCTGCTGGATGAGCCAGCCTTTGAGGGGTTCAGCCAGGCTGGCTTTCCCGTTGCGGATGTTGATCGGGACTGTGATGCTTTCCGCGTTGCAGTTGACGATCCCCAGCGTGAGTGTTTTGCCGTCTTCCGTCAGCGCGGCGGAAGCGTCTACCTTCGGTATGCCGCACGAAACCAGCACCGGCCGGTTTCCGAAATGTTCGCGATACAGTTTCAGGGGCAGGGCCGTGGCGTCAAAGATCGCTTTCGTGCGGGTGGTTTTTATGGCCCCGATCACGTTCACGGTCTGGGCGTAATTCGCCATGACGTACATGTCGCTGTTACGGTGCAACGCGTGGAGAGCCCGGGCGGCTCCCAGGGCATCTTTATGGAAGTACCGGACGCCCAGTTCCCCGTAATAGTGCGGCCCGTGCCAGTAGTTCCATTCGTCCAGGACAATCCGGATATCTTTCCCCGCGAGTTCCGGGAGGTCCATCCGGTATTTCCGGTGGGCATTGGCGATATTGTCGATTGCTTCCACGGCCTGCTGGGTATATTCCCACACGTCCTTTTTATCGCCCCAGTAGGTGTGTTCGCTGATGTGGTCCATATGGTTTCCGCAATGTTTCAGCATGCCTTCAGACCAGTTGCCCACGGCGCCCACCCCCACCAGAATGGCGTCGGGTTGCGCGGCCCGGATCGCTTCGGCAAAAGCGTTGTGCCGCTTCTGGTATTCCTCCAGCGGAACATGTCCCAGCTGCCAGTCCCCGTACATCTCGTTGCCGACGCACCACCATTTCACCGGCCAGGGTTCTTTCCGGCCGTTGCGTGCCCGTTCCGCGCCCTCCGGCGTATCAGGCGGCGAAGTTACATACCGGACCAGTGAAGCCCCTGATTCCACTGAACCCAGGCCGGTATTGATCGCCACATAGGGTTCCGCGTTAACCAGTTCGCAGAACCGGAGGAATTCGTGGATGCCGACGTCATTGGGTTCCACCCCTGTCCATGCCGGATTTTTCCGGGGCGGGCGTTTATCCCGCTCTCCGATTCCATCCCGCCAGTCGTAACCGCTGACAAAGTTGCCTCCCGGCCACCGGTATACCGGAGCGTTCAGTTCGCGCAGCAGCGCGAGCGTATCCGCCCGGAATCCCTCCACGTTATCCGACGGCATCAGCGAAACCGCGCCAATCTGCACTTTGCCCGGGGCAATTATTTCCAAAGCCAGCGCGGCGTTACTGTTGTCCCCGTCAGCGTTGAATTCAAACTCATACGAAGAAAAATCCGGCGTCAGTTTTTCAAAGACCGACTGTTGGATAATACTTCCCTGAACACTGTCGCGCAGGCTGATCCGCAGGACCGGGTTCCCCTCCAGTTTTTTGATGACCACCCGTCCCAGGTAGGATTTTCCGGCCACGAGGGCTAATCCTTCCTGGCATATGCCGTTGGGCGCCTCTGCCGATCCTCCTGACAACAGCACGTCGTGTTCGCCTGTCCACACGTTTTCCCGTGTCATACTGACGGCCTGGCGGTCTCCAACGATTTTCCATGGCGATGCGACCAGGATTTTAAATGGCAGCTCGCCGTTTTCCTCGGTCGGCGGATTGCCCTCAGCAGGCCTCCACGCCGGCTCCGTGCCGTCTACCGGATAATAAAACTTCCGGTCTTCCAGCATTTCCGCCCAGATTCCACCATAGATGCACCGGCCGAGATGTTCGATGAACTGGCCGTAAATATATGGCGATATGGGGGCGGTTTCTGAGGAGACATCGATCGAAATGCCGGTTTCATCGGCGGACATGCCGTCCAGGGCAAGCCCGCCTGTTGGCGTAGCCAGAACCAAAACCGCCATTGCCGCACTGAAAACCATCAGCTGTTTCATGGGTTTTTCCTCCAGGCGAATTTCAAGGTGTACTGACTGCTAGTAGTATGGTCATATGGCCGATCAAAAAACAAGCCCGCCCGGGAAGGGCGGGACTGGTAGAACGCCAGGTTTGGGGAGGCCGGTTACAGATCAATAACGTTTACGCTGGGGATGCACGAATTCAGGGGGATCGTTTCGATGTGGGTCGCGCCCAGTTTTGCCAGTTCATACCGGACCCGCGCGACGGAAAGGTCGCTTCTGGACAGGTCCACCTGGATGCTGAATTCCACGTAGTTGACGCCTTCGTTTATGGTCGGCTCATCGCCGAACAGCCCGTTTTCCTGAAGGTACTGCTGAGCGGCGGCAGCCTGTTCCCGCTTGATGTTGAACAGCAGAAGCGATTTATTTTCCGCGAACACCGCGCCGTAAAGGTTCAGCAGAAACATCCGGGCCAGTTCCAGTTTCTCGGGGTTGTTCCGCAGGCTGGGGGATGCCCATACTCCTGTTTCCGAGTTCATGATGGTCTCCGCGATGTGCAGTCCGTAATTGCGGATGGCGCTGCCGGTCTGGGTGATTTCCAGGCCGAGGTCCACCGCTCCGTTGGCGATCTTAGACTCGGTTTTTCCCCACGACTCGTAGACCACGAGCCCCCGTTCAATACGCGGCGGCGCGCCGTACTTCTGTACCGCGTAAGGCAGGTCGGCGGAGTCGACCCCAAGGGTGGACGCCTTTTTCCGGAACCATTCCACCGCCAGGTAGGGCATTTCCGAAACCATGCGGATCAGCCCTTCCCGCTCCAGCAGGCTTTTCAGCCAGGCGTCAAAGTTCGGATGCTGTTCTATCGGACGGCATACGGCCACAATCCGAACGGAACCGCGGTTCAGGGAGAGCACCTTGTTTAGGAACACCTCTTTCCCGTATTCGTACCGGTACTCCAGGAGTCGTTCCGTGATCCAGTCGTCTCCGCCGATGGCCAGGTCCAGCTCATCCAGGGCCAGCTGCGCGCCGAATTCCTGCGGACGGCCGTCCCAACCCACCAGCGCCGTGTGCAGCGTAAAAGTGGTCGGCCCCCCATCCTCATAGCCTTTGGTCGGAAACCCCGCGGATTTAAGCAGGGTAACCAGGTTGCCTCCGCGTTTGGGATCAGCAAGTGATCCGGCCGGCATGCCGATAATCAGTCTGGTGTTGGCGTTTTCCATACAATGATCCTGTTTATAAGTTATTAACGGTTCCTGCTTCAGATAATACCGTCCAGCCTTCCCTGGCGTACTGCGCGGCAAAGGGAATCAGCCCCAGGGACCACCATTCGCGGGACCATGACCAGGGGAGTGTCCACGCTGAAGGATTCAGCGCGAACAAACCCAATACCGCGCCGCAAAGCCCGGCGGTGATGCCTGCCACTGAAATCAACCGGATTCCGGATGGCCAGGGCCTCAGTCCGGGGCGGGGGCGCCGCTCCAGAAAATAGGCCATAAACAGCAGCAGCTGCCCAATCCAGAACAGTCCCCGTTCTCCGTGGGTGAACCAGTAGGCGAACGCGCTGGTCCGTTCGCGGTCAATGCCCCACTGGCGGTCAAAAAGCGCCCATGCCGCGAACATTCCGAAAAGCAGCATCAGGACGCCTTCCGTCTGGAGCCTGTGCAGGCGGTCCGCGGGACGTTTCCACGTTTTCCGGACCGATCCCAGGGCAATCAGCAACCATGCCGCAAAGCCTGCCGCTATGCAGATATAGTACAGCGTCATTGCCGTGCTCCTACGGAAAGAGACGCCGGGATTCCCACCCGGATTCTCCGCGCGTGTACAGCACCCGATCATGAAGACGATACGGCATTTTCAGCCAGAATTCAATTTCTTCCGGCCGGAGGCGGAATCCGGACCAGAATGGCGGACGGGGGATGGATCCCAGCGCGAACCGCGCGCCATATTTGATGATCCGTTTTTCCAGCTCGAACCGGCCTTCCAGCGTCTGGGATTGCTTTGACGCCCACGCGCCAATCTGGCTTTGCCGCGGGCGGGTCGAAAAGTAAGCGTCGGCCTCGGCGTCGGTTACCGGTTCGATGCTCCCCCGGATGCGCACCTGCTTTTCCAGCGGCATCCAGTAGAAGCACAGGCAGGCCCGGGGATTCTCCTGCAGCTGCCGGGCTTTCGGGCTGGTCAGGTTCGTGTAAAAAACAAATCCTTTCGTATCGTATCCTTTCAGCAGCACCATGCGCGCGTCCGGCTGGCCATCCGCGCCGCACGTGGCCAGGGCCACCGCGGTGTGGTCATCTATGGCCTCGCATGCCTCCGCTTCTGCGTACCACGCGGTGAACAGCGTGAAAGGATCAGGTTCCTGGGGAATTGTCTGCATGGTTCTTTCCGAATTGGATAGTTCCTAACGCAGAAAGCGTTTCAGATATTCCAGGCTGCGGGTGGCTATGGCCTCCGGTCCCGCCTCAAAACGGAATACTTCCACAGAAACATATCCTGTATAGTTTATATCGTATAGCGCGTCAAAAATCGGGCCGAAATCCACATCACCCCACCCCGGACCGTGCATGTTGGCGTCATTGGCGTGGTAATGTTTCAGGTATTTTCCATATTTCCGGATCACCGTCGGCCGGTCTTCCGGCAGAAAGGACATCGCCTTTGTGTCCAGCAGCAGCTGGAAATTCGGGTGGTTGATCGCTTCAATCAGTTCCACCGTTTCTTCCGGCGTCTGGCAGAAATTGGTTTCCAGGTGGGTCAGCTGTTCCATGCAGATGGTTACGCCGTGCTGTTCGCAGGCGGGCAGCGCCTGCTCAAAGACTTCCCTCGCCCAGCCGAAAGCCTGGTTATAGGTCACGTCCCGAAGGACGTTTCGCTGCCTGGGCGAACCGAAAACCAGAATCCGCCCTCCGATATCTCCGCAGAAGCGGACCAGATCAATCAGGTATTGTGCCGTGAACCGCCTGACCTCCGGGTCGGGATGGGTCAGGTAAACCTCTTCAGGTTTCGGGCCGACAAATACCCAGTGGATTCCCAGAATATCCAGGCCCGCCGCGCTGGCGGCGCGTGTGATTTGACGCCGGGTCTGGTCGGATATCTCCGTTACGTAGGGCGCCAGCGTGAAGGGCGCAATCTCGAGCCCATCGTAGCCGATTTCCCGGACATAATGGATCGTCCGTTCGATGTCATTCCATTCCTTAAAAATCTCGTTGCAGATTCCCAGTTTCATGGATTGGCTCCCGCTGTTGCCTTTTTGCGTGCGCGTCGATTTCCCCTTACCGGACCGAGTATACCCGGTTTCCCCCCGCGCGTTTGGCATCATACATGATCTGGTCGGCTTTTGCGAAAAAGCTTTCCGGGGATATCTCGTCGCGGTATTCCATCACCCCCACGCTGAGCGTGCAGTCGCCGAACTTCTTTTCTTCAAACGCGAGGCGGATCCGTTCCGCGACGCCTTCGGCCTGACTTTCATCGGTGTCTGGCAGCAGTACAACAAACTCATCCCCGCCGTACCGGAAACAGGTGTCCACGTAGCCCCGGGTGTGTTCCCGGATCACCTCTCCAATGGTTCTCAGTACCTTGTCGCCTTCCAGGTGCCCGTGGGTGTCGTTATATTGCTTAAAGTGGTCCACGTCAAATATCAGCATGGACAGCGGGCGGCGCTGCCGCCGGGCGCGCTCAAGCTCTTCCCGAAGTTTCTCGTGGAAATACCGGTGGTTGTAGAGCCCGGTCAGGCCATCCTTGATGGACAGCTCTTTCAGTTCTTCTTCCAGTTGTTTCTGGCGGGTGATGTCTTTGCACAGCACCACGACCGAGCGGATGTTGCCCGACTGGTCCCGAACATAGGAACACGACGCGATAACCGAGATCAGGCGTCCGTCCAGCGCGCGAAGCACGGATTCATGGGAATATACCGGCCCGACCTGAAGGTCTTCCTGCAGTTCCAGGACTTCGCTTTCGCCCCGGGCCAGGATTGCGGAGACCGGCATGCCTTCAAGCTGGTTCCCCGGATCCCCCAGCATGGCTTTGGCGCCCCGGTTGGTGTAGGAGATGTTGAACTCCCGGTCAACGGTGAAAATTGCGTCGGTCGAACTGTCCAGGAGGCGTTCCAGGTATTCTTTGGTGTCGTACAGCGCTTCATTCGCCTTGCGCAGGTCGGCGGTTGCTTCTTCCACACGGCGTTCCAGGTCCCGCTGATAGGAGAGGTTTTCCAGCAGTAAACGACGGCGTTCCAGGGCTTTTTGGGCGGCGAACGCCAGTTGGCTGAGGTGGAACGGCTTCAGCAGAAAATCATACGCCCCCAGGTGCAGCGCCGCGAGCGCCTCCTGCACGTCCATCGATGCGGCAAGCACCACGGCAGCCGTGGTTAACCCCTGGTCTCGGATCCATTCCAGCAGTTCCAGCGCGGTGCCCCCGGGCAGGGCAAGATCTATCAGCGCGAGGTCGTATTCCTTCCCGGACAGTTCCTCCTGGGCTTCCCTGAAGCTTGACACAAACGTAACGGCCATCCCCTCGTCTTCAAAATAAATCTTCGTTACGGACTGCGTATTGGGGTCGGCGTCGGCAATCAACACCCGCGGAACGGAGCCAACATCCTGGACCCGCGTACTTTTACCCCCTTTGTGCCTGGGATGATGGGTCACTCCTGACGTTCCGCTCAGGCCATGGAATTACAAGTACTTGATTGCGGCGATTGCTCCGATCACGGACGCCGCGGTGATGCCGAACTCAAGTTTCCCGGGGAGTTTATCTTTGTCGAGCTGTTTTGATCCCAGCCCGGACTGGGTGGCCAGTTTCTGGTCTGCTGACTGTGCTGAGGCTGCGGGAGCCCACCACAGCGTAACCACACTCAGGATCACACACACCGCCAACACCCGCCACAATATACGCGGCTTCATAACCCATCCTTTCATCCGTTCTCGTTCTCGCTCTATATACAATTTTACTCTTTTTGCCCCAAAAGTGCAATAATAATGTGCAAACTTCACTCCTTCCGTACGAAAAGGTGTCTCATGGCGTATTATCGGCGCAGAAAATCATACGGCGGTTCTGTATCGCTGGTTATGACGTTTATTCTCGGGTTCGCATTGGGCATGGGCATCATGTACCTGTTCATGGCGCTGTTCGGCGCCCGTGAACAGGGAACGGCGCCTGTTGCTGAAGTCCGGCAGTTTCCGGAGAACCCCCTCAATGCATCCACTACCCTCCAGAACATCGAAGGGGAACAGGGACGACACATTATTCCGGTGTTACGTCCGGATACGTTTCGGTATCTCTGGCGGGACGTTATTGTTGAGCTGCGCCCGGCTGTCGTAGTGCTGCGCGCTGATGGCGGCGGAGACCCAAGAATAATGCGGGAAGCCATTGCCGTGCTGAATGGCTTGCGAAATGCTCCCGCGGTGCTGTTGGATACGGCGGGGGAAAAGGGGATGCTGTCAGTTCCGGATTCCCGGGAGGGGCAGGCGGCAACAGAACTGCTTGCCGCGGGACTTCTCGAAACCCTTCGGCAGTGGGAAGTTTCAGGCTGGTTCGGTCCCTGTCTGGCCTATGCTTCCCCCAAAGGCGGATCCGTGTCTCAGGCAGTGGACTTTTTCGGCATTTCTATGCCGCCGGCGGATGCCGTTCAGGTGGGGTTGAACCTGAACCGGTTCCTGCTTGAAAATGGTATGGCCGTCGCGGCATGGTCGTTTCCCGGCGCTCCGGACAGCTATTCGCCGGAAGGATTACCTCTGATCACGGAAAGCGATTTTGATCTCCTGGCGCGGTCCGTGGAACCGTTTCTTCAGGCCATACAGGCGGGATCTCCGGCGTTGGTGGTCGGACAGATTGCGGTGCCTGCCCTTGATGCCAGAAAGCCGCCCCGGCCCGCCTGTGCCTCTCCCGTCATTGTCCGGGACTTGTTGCGCCAGAAATGGCAGTATGACGGGCTGATCCTGGGGGATGCTTTGGATCCGGTTGAAATTGCCGGAGAGGAAGACATTTCATCGCTCGCCGTTCGCTGCCTGGCGGCCGGATGTGACGCCGCGCTGGTTGATTTCGACCGTCAGGATACGGCCGTGGGGGTGCTGATGTCCTTCAACCTCGCCGGGCTGCCGGCCGAGCAGCTGCGGCAGAGCGCGGAGCGGCTCGAACGTTTCCGGCAACGCTACGCCGGGCGGGCGGCGGCTGCTCCGGAAAAAGCCGAACCCGCTTCTTCAGAAACTCCCGGCAGGCCGGATTCGGATCATGGCAGTCAAACCGTCCCGTCTGTTCCGGAGCATGCTCCCCAGGCTGCAGAGCCGGGAGAGGCTGAAACGACGGGGGGGATCACCACAGATACCGTTTCGACCGCCCCTGCCCCGGAAAAGCCGGTTTCAGGAGCAGATGCCGACTCCGAGACGGAGTCAGAACCTTCACCGCGGACGGATACAGGCAGCCCCGCGCATGATGTGTCGGAAAAGACGGAAGAACCTGCTGCTCCGCCGTCGCCGGAAGCGCAGGCCGATCAGGCCGTTGCGTCCGAAGCAGGACAGGAGGGCGGTACGGAGACGGCTCCTGTTTCCCAGGCAGGGGAGTCTGTCTCCGAAGCACAGGGAGCTTCGGCGGAGTCTTCCGCCGTCTTACCGCCTCCGGATACGCCATTCATTGAGCACCGTATAGAACCGGGGGAGGGACTTTCCACCATCGCCCAAAAATACGGGGTCCCGCTGGCTGACCTGAAAGCGTGGAACGGGATTACGGATGCGAACCGTATTGTCGCGGGGACCGTGCTCAGAATATACCGTCAGGCAGATGATGCCGCGGACGCGAATCAGGCCGCCCCATCGGCGCCTGCCGTGGACGAAGGCGCCAATCCTGCCCCCGGCTCGGACGCGGCGCCGGCTGTCCCGGAATCCACGCCTGCGGCTGAGGGGCAGCAAGAAATAAAATCCCCGGATCCAACCGTTTCTGTTTCAGCTGCTGATGAAACAGCCTATGAAATTTATGTGGTGCAGCCCGGTGATACGTTGGGGCGGATCTCCGCCCGTTATGGCATCAGTCAGGCGGAACTGATGCGGATTAACAATATCCAGGATAAAAATCTGGTTAAGCTCGGGTCCAGGCTGAAGGTGCCGGTCAAGGCGGGGGAATCCGCTGAATCGGCCCAGCCGGAACAGTAACAGCATATCCGCCGGGTAACAACATACAGGAGGCACGCTATGAAATTTCGTCAATTGGGTACCAGTGACCTGAATGTTCCGGTGATTTCTTTCGGGGCATGGGCGATCGGCGGCTGGCTGTGGGGGGGAACGCAGGACGACGAGGCCGTTCGGGCCATCCATGCCGCGGTTGACCACGGGATGACGCTTATTGATACGGCGCCCATTTACGGTATGGGGCACAGTGAGCGGGTGGTCGGCAGGGCCATCGCGGACAGGCGCGACAAAGTTATTATTGCCACCAAATGTGGACTCCGCTGGGACCTGGCTGAGGGTGAAAAATTCTTCGATACCCGGGACAATGACGGGAACCCGAGGGCCATTTACAAAAATCTCCGCCCGGAATCCATCCGGTGGGAATGTGAACAGAGCCTGCGCCGCCTGGGCGTGGATTGCATCGACCTGTATCAGTGCCACTGGCCGGACTCCACCACGCCCCTGGCCGATACCATGGGCGCGCTGATGGACCTGAAAAAAGAAGGCAAAATCCGGTATGCCGGCGTCAGCAATTTCACGCCTGCCATGATGGAAGAATGCCTGCGGCATGGCGAGATCGTTTCGGACCAGCCGGAATACAGCGCCCTGGTCAGGAAGATTGAGAAAGATGTCCTGCCCTTCTGCCGGGAGCATCAGATCGGAATTTTGGCGTACAGCCCCATTGCGCAGGGGTTGCTGACCGGAAAAGTTACGCCGGACCGCGAGTTTCCGGAAGGCGATCTGCGCCGGACCAAACCCCTGTTCAGCAGGGAAAACCGTGTTAAGGTCTGGGACCTGCTCGAAAAGACACGCCCCATTGCGGAACGCCATGGGGCTACCCTGGGACAGGTCTTTCTCGCCTGGCTGGTCGCGCAGCCGGGCATGACTACCGCCCTGGCAGGTGCCCGGTCCGAAAGCCAGGTCATCGAAAATGCCGCGGCGGGGGATCTGATCCTGGATGATGATGAGGTTCAGCAGATCCGGACCTGGGTAGAGCAGGACTGGCCCCTCGCCTGACGGAAAGCTTCGGGAGAATACAGATCCCATGACGAACCAGGCAAAAAAGATTTACCTCAGCGGGCCTATCATGGACGCTTCAGCGGAAGAGTCGGTCCCCTGGCGCCAGCGGGCCAAGGAGCGCCTTGCGGGTCGCTTTATCCTGCTGGATCCCATGCGGCGAAACTTCCGCGACCGTGAGCTGGACAGCGCGAACGAAATCGTGGAATTTGACCTCCAGGATGTCCGGGATGCCGATATCCTGCTGGTAAATTACTGCAAGCCTTCCATAGGTACCTCCATGGAGGTTTTTTATGCCGCGCACGACCTGGGTAAATTTGTGATTGCTTTCAGCCCATTTTCTTTTCAGGACATGTCCCCCTGGATGGTGCGGTATTGCACCAAAATTCTCCCCAGCCTGGAGGCCGCGCTGGACTATATCGAACGCCATTTCTGAACGGATAACAAAACCGGAAAGGAGATACCGTGAATACTTCCTCACACCTCGTATGCATCTTGATGGGCAGCGACTCGGACTGGGAGGTGCTCAAAAAGACGCACCAGATCCTGGCGCAGTTCGGTGTGCCCCATGAGAGCCGGGTGCTGTCCGCCCATCGCACCCCGGACGCCGTGGCGGAGTATGTCCGCCGCAAGGATGCCGAGGGGGTTAAAGTCTTCATCGCCGGCGCGGGAATGGCCGCCGCGCTTCCCGGCGCTGTGGCTGCCCTGACCGTCAAGCCGGTCATCGGCGTACCCCTCGCATCCGGCGCCCTCAACGGCGTGGATGCCCTGTATGCCATCGCCCAGATGCCTCCCGGCGTGCCTGTGGCGGGGGTGGCAATCGGTTCCGCCGGCGCCACGAATGCCGCGCTGCTGGCCGTGGAAATTCTCGCCCTCGAAGATTCCGGGCTCGCCCAAAAACTCCAGGAATTCCGGGCCAGCCAGGCCGAACGGATCCTGTCAATCAAACTGGAGGACTGATCGTCTCCATGGCGGATCCCGAGGTCATTGTGGTTGGGGCCGGACACGCGGGCATTGAGGCCGCGCTGGCCTGCGCCCGTATGGGGCATCGGACCATGATGATCGGCCTGAACATGGACACCATCGGCCAGATGTCCTGTAATCCCGCCATCGGCGGCGTGGCCAAAGGCCAGCTCGTCCGTGAAATCGACGCGCTCGGCGGTGAAATGGCGCGCGCCATTGATGCCACGGGCATCCAGTTTCGCATGCTGAACCGGTCCAAAGGGCCTGCCGTCCACTCCCCCCGCGCCCAGGCCGACCGCGTCCGGTACCAGTACCGGATGAAAGCCGTCTGCGAAGCCCAGGAAAACCTTCTGCTCAAACAGGCCGAAGTTACCGGCCTGATTACCGAACCCTCCGGATCCGGCGATCGTTTGCGTATCCGCGGGGTGCGGACCTCACTCGGTGAAGAAATTCACGCCCGCGCGGTTATCATCTGTACCGGCACCTTTCTGCGAGGACGCCTCCATTACGGGATGACATCCATTGCGGGCGGGCGGGGAGGGGCGCCGCCGGCGGATCACCTCAGTGAAGCGTACCGGCAGTTGGGTTTTCCGGTGGGGCGTCTGAAAACCGGAACCTGTCCCCGTATACACCGCCGCAGCATTGATTTCTCCGTGCTCGAAGAACAGCCTGGAGACAGCGACCCGGTCCCGTTTTCCTTCAGTACGGACCGCGAATCCTTTCATCCCTTTCAGGTCTCCTGCTGGCTGACCCGCACGACGGCCCGTACCCGCGAGATCATTCTGGCGGCCATGGACCGGTCGCCGCTTTACTCCGGGCGCATTGAAGGAATCGGGACTCGTTACTGCCCCAGCATCGAGGATAAATACGTAAAATTTCCGGACCGCGACAGCCACCATCTTTTCCTTGAACCGGAAGGACTGGAGACCGCTGAGTTCTATGTCAACGGCCTGTCCACCAGCCTTCCCGAGGACGTGCAGCTGGAAATGCTCCACAGCTGCCCCGGCCTGGAGAATGCCGAAATTATCCGCCCCGGTTACGCCGTGGAATATGATTTCGTGCCGCCCACCGAGTTGTACCTTACCCTGGAGACCCGGCGGGTGGAGGGGCTGTACCATGCCGGCCAGATCAATGGCACCTCCGGATATGAAGAGGCAGCGGGACAGGGAATCTATGCCGCCCTGAATGCCGTCCGGAAACTGGAGGGAAGGCCGCCGCTGATTATTGACCGGAGCCAGGCCTATATCGGTGTGATGGTGGATGATATTGTCACCCGCGGCGTGCTGGAGCCGTACAGGCTGTTCACTTCCCGCGCCGAGTACCGGCTCCATCTCCGGCACGACAACGCCGACGAACGGCTGGCCGAATTGGGATTTGCCGACCGGCGTATTCTGGATCAGGCGCGGAGTAAGCGTGCCCTGGCCGATGCCGAACGGCGCCGGATTGAATCCGTCCGGCTGGGTCCGTGCCCCGAACTGAATGCCCTGTTGGAATCCTGCGGAGGGAAACCCATAACGGCGCCTCAGACGGTAGCCGCTCTTTTGAGCCGCCCGGGTATTGCGCTCGCGGATCTCTGGCGTTTTTCTCCGCCGCCGGAATCGCTGCCCAGGGAAGTTATGGAAAAAGTGGAAATCGAAGTCAAATACGCCGGTTATCTCGAACGGGAACGCCTGTCCATTCAGCGGTTTCAGGCCGTTGAGCATCTTGCGATTCCCTCGGACCTGGATTACGCATCCATACCCGGATTGCCCCGTGAAACCCGCCAGCGCCTGACGGAAATGCGGCCCATGACCCTGGGACAGGCGGCCCGGGTTCCCGGTGTTCGCGCTTCCGATGTCGCCATGCTGCACATATGGCTGGAAAAGAAGCGGGGAACACAGCAGAATACGGCATGACAGAGCCAAAACAGCTTAAGAGGATTGAAAGTGAAGCGGATTCCAAGAATTCTTACCATTGCCGGAAGTGACAGCGGCGGAGGTGCCGGCATTCAGGCAGACCTGAAAACGATACTGGCCCTGGGCGGGTATGGCATGTCCGTGATCACGGCGGTTACCGCGCAGAATACCCGCGCTGTTACCCGGGCGGTAGCCCTGCATCCTGATATGGTGGTGGCCCAGCTGGACGCGGTGATGGACGATATCGGATGCGACGCCATCAAAACCGGGATGCTGGCGGATGCGGCGGTTGTGGAGGCGGTCGCAGACCGTCTTGACCGTTATGGCGCGCGCAATATCGTCGTGGATCCGGTCATGGCCGCCAAAAGCGGAGATCCCCTTTTAGAGCCCGACGCGCGGGAGGTGCTGCGCCGGAAACTTATTCCCCTTTGTTCAGTACTGACCCCGAATCTGCCCGAGGCGGAACTGCTGACCGGACGTCCAATGGATGTGAATAAACCGGAGGATATGCTGAAAGCCCTGAAAGATTTGGGTCCCGCCTGGGTCCTGCTCAAAGGGGGACATGCCGACGGACAGGATGTGACGGATTACCTCTACGACGGCGAGGAAATACGTGTTTTTCGTAGTTCAAGAATAAATACGCCCAATACCCATGGAACAGGTTGTACCTTTTCGGCCGCCATCGCAACTATGGTCGGTTTCGGATATCCGGTCCCCGAAGCCGTTCGCCGGGCTAAAGATTATCTTACGGAAGCTATTCGGCGAGCCGATGAATTGAAGGTGGGGCAGGGGCACGGCCCGTTGCACCACGGCTGGATGATTTCCGGCCCAAAAAATTTGGAATAATACTGGACATAATGTACCGTATAGTGTAAAATCTTTCATTAAGCAAAAAGTTGCCGGCGGGAAGCCTGATGTACGACGAACAGGATCTCGAAAGTTACCAGAGCGGATCCGGACTGCAGTTATACCGTATGCCGGTTCGCTATCCCTCGCTGGGTAAACAGCGGGTGGTTTTCAGTGATATGCCCCTCCTGGTAATCCACAAAGCCGCGCTCGTCGAAAAAATCTGGCAGGGCATTCAGGACCACCGCAATGAGGTCAAACGGAAACGGCTTGGGTTGGAAATGAACGCCAAAAGGCCCGATCTCAAGCCCGCCCAGAAAATTAAAATTGCTGAAGCCCGGACCGCCCTGGCTCAGGATGAGCTCAGAGAAATCGCGGGCATCCTGTCCGAAGCCGTAAAAACTACGCCCAGGCTGGATTGGGAAAAAGTCAAAGAGTATCCCGACTACACGGTCCCCCAGCCGGATCCTCCGGAATTTCCCCCCCCGCCGGAAATGCCCAGGATTCCACGGGAACCCCTGCGCACGGACGAAGTCTTTATTCCAAAATTGGACGCCATGGATAAGCTGGTGCGGTCCAGGCGCGAAGAAAAAGAAGCGGAGGCGCTGGCCCGCTACGAAGCGGCCCATAAACAGTGGGAAGAGGTCTGCAAGCGGATCATGCAGCATCACCAGGCTGAACTGCAGCGTCACCAGCAGGTGGTCCGCGCGCTCAAGGCCCAGCATGAACAGGCGCTTGCCCTTTGGGAACAGGCCAGAAAGCGTTATCTTACCGAGCGCGAGCAGTGCAAGCCCATCATTGATGCCAAACGCAAAGCCTACATGCTGGGTGAGCCCTATGCCGTGCTGGATTACTGCGATCTCCTGTTGACCCACGCCCGCCTGCCCGAATTCTTTCCGCATTCCTACGATATGGATTATTACGAGTTGGACCGGGGTATCCAGGTCGAGTATCTGTTGCCGCCCCTGCGGACATTTCCGTGGCTTTACGCCGTCGATTATGACCCACAGACCAATACGTTCCATGAGCGGCTGCTCACGGAGGAACAGCGCGCCGCGGTATACACCACCGCGCTGTGCGATACCGTCCTGCGTGTCATGTATGAACTCTTCGCCGGAGATGAGGTCGGCAGGGTGGACCAGATCCACTTTGACGGATACATGTTCGTGGAAGACCAGCCCCGCCCAGGCGCTCCGCCTACGCTGGTGGTTACGCTGCGGACCACCAAACAGGCCTTCCTGGCTGAGGATCTTACCGCGGGAGATCCCGCGGATATCATTGCCAGGCTTGGCGGCATCTTTCACACGGCCTGACCGCGTGCGGCCGGGTGGCCGTATGCGAATGACGGCAGGGACCGCTAGAATATCGCTATGACTGGCACCGGACGGGATACAGGAATGGGCAGTTATCCAATGCGTGGCCTGCGTCGGCCGTGTGGTTTCTCCTGCCTGATGGCGGTATGGATCGTGGCCCAGACATTCTCGCTGGCCCAGACGCCGCCGTTCGTTCCCGGGCGGGACGACCGGTTGCCGCCATCCGGTAACGCTGTGCCGGAGCGGTCGGTCGGAGCCGTAGCCTTTCCGGAAAGCGAAACAGATCAGCAGGACGGATCGGACTTCCGTTCCATGCCGCCTGCTGAAGTGCCGCCGGCCTTTCCTGATGCGGCAATCCGGGAGGAGGATGCCGGATACGCCTCTTCCAGCCGACAGGAAACGGTCGATTTCTTGAACCGGCTGCGGGAAACAGCTCCTCCCGAGGATTACGCCAAAGCGGTCGAACTCTGGCCGCTCACCGCGGAACAGCTTCGGGACATGCCGGGGATTTTTACGGACGCCTGTTATCATCCCGACGAGCGCGTACGGCTGAGCGCGCGGAATGCCCTGCTGGATATTCCCCGGGAACAGCTGTTCGCGTATGTTATGCGGACGCTGTCCTGGGGAGAAGCTGATGCGGTTTTCTCGGTGGACTGCATGCTTCCCGAAATCGGTCCCATGATCGCGCCGCTGTTGCGGAAAACCCTGGAGGCGGAGTCCGAGCCGGCACGCCACCGGTGCGTCGCCGCGTGGGCGCTGGGTCGCTCAGGTTCGGGGATCGCGTCCGATCTGCTGTGCGCTTTGGCGCTGGATGCAACCGGCGATTTGGCGCGCTGTTGCCAGGAAGCGCTCAGGTGTCTCCGCCCCCCCTGCGCGGCGAGGGTATGGATCGAGCTGCTGGAGAACCGGCCGGAAGAAGCTGGACCGGACGCCGTTACCGCCCTGGATGCCCTGGGTACCCTGGAATCCGAAAATTGGATTTTCGAGGCCGCCTGCGGCAGGAAAAATGTTGGTCGGTACCAGGAAGAAGTGGCGGTGAAATGTGTGGCCCGAAAGGATCCCATTCGCGCGGTTCCGGCGCTGATCGCCGTAATGGAGCAAAACCGGGGCATGCGGGAAGTCGCCGCAAAAGCCTTGCGCGCGTTAACGGGACAGCCCCTGGGAACAGACGCGGGACTTTGGCGGGTCTGGTATCAGGAGGAAACGGGGATCATGTTGCCCCCTCCGCCGCAGCCTCCCCCAAAATCCCCAGATGAAGCCGTAACGCCGCAGCCGCTGGAATTTCCCCGAGAGGAGCCGCCCCTGTTGCCGGCGTCTGACGGCACGGTCCCGCGGGCATCTTCGGCGGAAAGCAGTGCGTCATCCCAACCGGGATCCGCGCGCAACCCGAAAAGTATTGGAAGAAAACGCTGATGCTCACGCCGCGACAAAAGGACTGGTTAACCCTGGCCATGGTGCCAGGGGTGGGAAGCGCCCTGTTCTTGCGCCTGCTGGCCCGATACCGTGATCCGGGTGAAGTGCTCCGCCAGCCGGTTGCCGCGCTGGCCGAGATCGTCGGAGACAAAGTGGCCCGGGAAGTTCACGGCGCATCCGGGCAGGTAGATATCCGCCTGCAGGAACAGCTCATGGATGCCTGCGGCGCGCGCCTCGTTACGATGGAATGTCCGGACTATCCTCCCAGTCTCGCCGAAATTTACGATCCCCCCCTGACGCTGTTTGTCCGGGGTACGCTGCTTGAAACGGATCATTACGCAGTCGCGGTCGTTGGAACCCGCCGCCCTTCTTCCTATGGCCTGGAGCAGGCAGAGCGGATCGCAGGGGATCTCGCGCGCCGGGGTATTACTGTCGTAAGCGGCATGGCGGAGGGCATTGACGGCGCCGCGCACCGGGGCGCCATCCAGGCCGGCGGGAGGACCATTGCCGTGCTGGGTTGCGGAGTGGATGAAGTCTTCCCGGCCCTTCACGCCCACCTCATGGCGGACATTATCCGGAACGGCGCGGTGATCTCGCCTTTTCCAATGGGGGCCAAAGCGCTCAAAGGACATTTCCCCCAGCGTAACCGCATCATCAGCGGGTTGTCCATGGGCGTGGTGGTGGTGGAAGCGCCGCCCGGAAGCGGTTCCCTTATTACCGCGCGGCTGGCCGCCGAGCAGGGACGTGAAGTGTTCGCGGTGCCGGGGCCGGTGAACCGCGCCAACAGCCGGGGACCCCATGCGCTCATCCGGGAAGGGGCAAAACTGGTTGAATCCGCCGATGATATCCTTCAGGAACTCAGGCTGCCACAGGATTTTTATCCCAAAGATACCCGGAGCGGCGCGGATGCGGAGGATTTATTCGGTGCCGCGGAAGAACGGGAGACGGCACAAGCCCATTCCGGTAAGCAGAGGCAGGCGGGCCGGCATACGGAGGAATTTCCCGTCCCTCCGGCGTCGGCGCAGGCGCTTACCCCGGTGGAGGCCGATGTCCTGGCTGCGCTGAATCCGGAGGGATCGTTTGTGGATGAGGTCGCCATGGTTTGCCGGATTCCGGTTCCAGAGGCCCTGGCGGCGCTTACCATGCTGGAGCTTAAGGGTCTGGCCAGGCAGTTCAGCGGACAGCGCTTCGCTCCGGCCGGCGCGCGGCGCTCAGGGCGCGGATAATGGGACCGTTGCGGCATTGGATGGACGAAATCAGCCGCGGAGGGCGTGCGCCCGCCTGGCTGGACCTGTTGCTGGGAACTGCCACACCCTTTCAGGCGTGGGGCATGAGCCGGCGTCTGGCTGCGCCGCGCGTCCGTGTGCCCGCCCGGGTGATCAGTTTCGGTAATCTCACCGCCGGCGGAACCGGAAAGACGCCCGCTGTGCTCGAGCGGGCCGCGGCGGAACTTGCCGCGGGGGCCCGCGTGGCGGTGCTTACCCGCGGGTACGGCGCGCCGCGCGTCCGGGAACCTTTCATCTGGACATCAGAAAAACCCATTCACTGGCGCGAGCTGGGCGATGAGGCCGCCCTGATGGCGCGGCGTCTGCCCGGGCTTACCATAGTGCGCTGCCGAGACCGCGTGGCCGGCGCGAAAGCCGCAATAGAGCGGGGGTGCGATTGCCTGATTCTGGACGACGGATTTCAGGCGGTTTCCCTGGATCGGGATGAAAATATTCTGGTAGTCAACGCGGCGAATCCTTTCGGAAACGGTTCGCTTATTCCGCGGGGGATCCTTCGCGAATACCCGTCCGCCGCGGCCCGGGCCACCCATGTCCTCATTACCCATGCCGATCGTTGCGCGGAACTCCCTGCTTTGCTGGACACCATCGCCGCGTTGTGTCCAGGACGGCCGGTTCGGCTGACCCGGCACGCGCCGGAAGGTTTTGAACGGCTGCGGGACGGGGCCATGTTGCCGATCGATGCCTTGCGCGGCGTCGAAGCGGACGCCCTGTGCGCGATTGGCGACAGCCGCGGTTTCTTCGAACTGCTCGAACGCCTCGGCGTGGTTCTGTGCCGGTCTCAGGCGTTGCGCGATCACGCGGTCTTTCACCGGCATCTCTTTCAGGGAACGCGTCCAATCATCATCACGGAAAAGGATGCGGCCCGCCTGGATTTTCATCCGCCTGAAACGGATATTCCGGTATACGTGCTGCGTATTTCCCTCGAAGATTACAATCTCTAGGCGCGCGGCCGCTGAATTGTGCGCCTCAGGCACTATCTCATTCAGTTTTTATCATTTTTATTAGTAAATTGTGATATAATTAACGGTAAGTATTATCCCCGGGAAATCGCTTATGACGGATCAGTTGCCCGCCTACACTGGAAATGAAGCTGAAATCAGGCTCCTGCAAAGCGCGCTGGACCTCTTTTCAGAAAAAGGCTATGACGGTACCAGTATCCGGGAAATTATTGCCGGGGCTGGCGTTACCAGGCCTGTGCTGTATTACTATTTCAAAAACAAGGAAGATCTTTTCAGAAGGCTGGTTGAACCCATCTTCAACGACTTCCTGGAAAAGCTCACCGCCATCCGCCAGCACTATGCTGACACCATCGGACGACTCAAAGCGGTTATGAGATTGACTTTTTCCGTCGCTGAACAGTATCCGCGCGAGATCCGGCTGATCTTTCAGATGTATTTTACTCCTCCCGCCAGCGCGCCGCGGCTTGATAAACTGGCCTTCCGCCGTAAACGGTTCCAGCGGGTGCTCGAAATCATTCAGGAAGGGCTGGACCGGGCAGAACTGGCCGGCGGTGACGCGCAAAGCCTTACTCTCGCCTTCATTGGGCTTATGGATACCCATATCATGGCAAAAACCCACATCCGGGGCATGGTGCTCACCGACGAACTCGCTGATGCCCTGGTGGACCTGTTCTACTACGGCGCCTGTTACAAGGAAGTTTCGCCTTTCCACCTGTCCGCGCAATTCCGATACGTCTGATGCCGTGGTTGAAATAATTTTATTTTCAAGGTGAGGTTTGGGGTATCCGCTCAGGGCGGAAGGCTCGGGTATAATAAAAACAGATTGTTTCGGGCGGTGTGCTATGGACGAACTTTTATACGAAATTCAGCCGATTCAGGACCATATTCTGGAAAATGCGGTGGCTTATGGCGCGGGGGGCGTGGTCGCGCTGATTCTCATTGTGCTTTTGCGGAAGTGGAGTATTCCGCTGATCCTCTACGCGATCGAATACTCCATTTATCTGCTGATCATGCACTCCGTGGTGCACGTGTTCACCCGGCTGACCGCCTGGTTCAGAAACAGCTCCTCCATGAAAGCGCTGCGGCCGGATGGAATGCCCGTGGATGCGGTAGAGTGGACCACTCCGCTGTTCGTTCCGTGGAAGCTGGATCGCTATGATCCCGAGTGGGTCGTGTACGTGGAACTTGCCTTTGCGGTGGTTATTCTGGCGCTGATGGCGTGGTTCCGCCCCATGAAGACCCAGAAAGTCAAGCCCCGCTATGGGATCGATGGCCGTAAACTGGACGGCAAAGGACAGGAGGAGCTGGCCCAACTGGCCGCCCGTTTCGGAAGAGACCGGTACCGCATTGAGTTTCAGCGGGAAGAAGAATTAATCAGGCAGCAGGAAAAGTCGCGTAAAAAGTAACCGGTCCTGAGCCTGCTCCGGTGTAGGGGTATCAGTTTTCCGCGGACCCCGGTCAGACGTTTTATCGCGCTTTCTGCCAGCGGTGCCAGTAGGTCAGTGTCGTCTGGACATACCGGGTCTGGTCCGAAATGGGCCGTAATTCCGCCGTTGCGGGTTCCGTGAAGCCTCTATGCCGATAGGGAACCGTCAGCCGGGGGCCGCTTTCCAGGGGATACCGTTCTTCATCCGCGAAGAATACGGATTCCTGCAGGGTCGCCAGGCTGCCCACTTCCATGATGTTTTCCAGATAAGGCTCCCCGTGGAACATCGGATTGACAGCCGCGCTTACCGCCATCAGCCAGGGGCCCACGAAGAGCGCCGCTTCAAAGGGCTGGTCCGGAAGCGGTTCCTTAATTTCACTTCCATCCCGGGACAGCATCCGTACGCGGCAGGTAACAGCAACCTCGACGGTATCCCCCGTGTGCCACGGGCCGGTAAGCCGTCCGTAGCCGTTGCTGATTTCAGGCTGGACCGGCTGTCCATTGACCCGCGCGGCTATTGGGCCGGCCCATTCCGGGTATCGGATCAGCACCGGTTTCTCGCGGGCGTCCGGCTCCACGCGGCTGAACCGGATGTTATACGTAAAAGTTCCGCCATTACCCCCGGTCCTGCTCATGTCGAGGGCGAAGCCGTCTTCCTCGTAATGGCCGCTGAAAAACAGGTTTACCCGGATGCCGTCGGAAGCCGCTGTAACTACCGCATCCGCCACGTCGGCGAGCGCGCGAAGGCCGTGCATTGTGCAGCACCACCAGGCCCTTCCGGGACCGGGCGTGGCGATGTAGCCCCAGTGGTCGTAGCACCGGTGCCCGAAATCGCCCGTTTCAAACTGGCACGCGCTGAACACGTTCACCAGGCATTTTTCCGCGCGGTCCAGCCAGATGTTATTGCCGGTCGCGCGCCAAAGCTGCAGGCAGAGCCGCAGCAGATCCGATTCGGAGCATCCCTCATCCCGGTTGTAGTCGTGTTTGAAATACTCCAGCACCCCGCCGTTGGTCAGCAGAAAGCTTCCCGCTTCAATTTCCCGCCAGCGGCCCAGCGTTTCTTCCAGCAGCGTCCGGTCTCCGGTGCTTTCAAAGATCATCATATGGCCCCGCATGGTGGTCAGGAAACCGTGGGTATGCTGGGCGCCTTCCGCGGCGGGATCCATCATGGACAGCATCCGCCGGGCGGCATGGCGGTACTTTTCTTCCCCCGTGGCGCGGCTGAGCAGCTCCAGCCCCTCGTTCAGCTGCGTGAAGCAGATATACCCATTGGCCGCGGCGCCTCGGAGCCGTTCAACCACGGCGGGAGAAGAGCAGTCTTCAAAAACGCCCAGCAGAAAATCGCCCAGCCGGCGGGCCGCGGCGAGCGCCTCGGGATTCCGGCGTTTGTCCCAGTATTCCATCAGCCCGGTAAGCAGGCGGCCGTTGCCCCACAGAAGCGCCATCTGGTCCCGCCCCACCGATGCCGCGTCAAAGGGCAGCTCCGCGTTGCCGAACCTGCCGTCTGCTCGCTGAAAGCCGATGATTTTTTCAACCAGGCGGTCCAGGCGCTGCCAGTCTGATGCCCCCCGCGCCGTCAGGGCCAGGGCGCCCAGAAAACGCCCCGATACGTCTCCGCTGAATTCCTGGAACCGCCGCGGCGTAGCCGGGTCCAGGGCCACGTCCTGCAGGATGAACACATCTGAAAAGGCCGGTTCCTGGATCCAGTCGAACCGCTGGTGGGTCAGGTCGATCCGGGCGGCCAGTTCCCCCCCGGGAATGAAATGGCCGTCACAGAATCCCTGGTTCATCCCCGGCGCGGTCGCAAAAAGAAGAACCGCCACAACTGGAAGAAACTTGCTTTGCGGCATGTTTTGGCCTCCCTCTTCATGATTAAAACACAGCATGCCAGAGCATCCGGCCATAATGCAATACGGGTTCGCGAAAGGATAACCCTGTTGTTCGCCGCGGTCGGAGAATACTCATACCTTCCACCGCGACTGTCCGTCAACCCGGCAGTTTTTCTGTTATTCTGTTACGTTACGGAGCCAGGCTGATCCGGGAGACGCTGTAAACGTGTTCGCTGTGCATGCGCGAGTAAAAGTCGAGTACCCGGTTTGGCTCCGGAATCATGTGCGGCGGCCTGGGTTCGTATCCTTCGATGTCGGTCGGCATAATCCAGGATTCTTCCCGGACGTCAAAGGCCGGTGATTCTCCGGCCGGCAGAGAAAACGCGATTTCCGTGCCCGCTGCCGGCATGTAGTACAGGGCAAAATCTTCTCCGGGACCGCAGTCCTTCACGCTGTTCCCCGCTATGCTGAACGACGCCAGCGCACTGTTGCCGGCGTTTTTAATCCAGATTCGGGACGCCTGGCGGGGAGACCATACCCGGACCTTCCAGTGGACCTGTCCGTTGTCTTCAGACCGTTCCAGGACTTCCATCTCCAGCGGTTTAAAAGGCGGAAGCGGAGCGGGCGCCTTCAGGTACAGACGCTGGTCGCCCGGGCGGAACGGTTCCGCGCTCTCCCGTGGCGTGCCCGCGGGAAAATACCGGGATGTCCACGCGTCCGTGGGAGGATCATTCCGGTAAAGCCCAAAAGGAAACTCCCGTTTGAAAATATCCCGGAACCATTCCGCGTTGTTGCGGTCCGAACTGAGCCACCAGGCTTTGCTTTCCCGGAAATCAACGGCGTAGCACAGGCAGTTCAGCGCGGGCGAATCCGGCGTCGGACGGTTTTTCAGGATGCCAACCCCCAGTACGGCTGTTCCTGCCAGCAGCAGAGCAAGCATTGCCGCAACCCGGAGTTTCCAGCCCATGCGGAACAGCGGCTCGGTCAGGGGAGCCATCATAAGCGTCAGCAGCGCGAACAGGGGACACAGCCCCAGCATGATCGCGCTGGTCAGCGTGTGCAGGGAATAATCAAAAAGTGGCGTGAGAATGCTGATTACCGGAGCCCAGCACGCCAGCAGTACCCACCGGGCGGCCGGTGAAGGTTCCGCTTCCGGGTTGCGGACGGAGGCCAGTACACCCAGCGTGCCCGCCAGCAGGGGGAATACCGCCAAGTGCAGCCCTTCCGCGGCGTACCGGAAGAACACGGCCGTGGGAGCCAGCCAGAGCAGCAGGCCCGCGGCAGCAAGTTCCGCCGGCCGGGGATGCCGCCATCCGGATGCTGCGGCGCACAGGCCGGCCGCCAGCAGGAGCGCCGCAAGCGCGTAGTACTTATAACTGTACAGCGCCGCTTCCCGCCAGAAGAATATGGGCACCACGCCCGCGGCGAAGGCGGCTGCCGCCCCCAGCGCAAGGCAGACCAGCGCCACGCCCATGGCCGACAACATTCCGGACGGACGCAGCGCGCCCCGGGTAAAACCGGTTCCCAGTGCAAGCCCCAGCAGGATCAGCGCAAGCCCCAGCAGCGCCTGGTCCACCCAGGGCGGATAAAGGATAACCTTGGAGCCGATCAGATTGAAGTAGGTCAGGTTTGGACCGTACATTTTTTCGCGGTCCAATTGCTCCAGGCTGCCAAAATACCGGCACAGGGCCAGCACCTGTTCCCCGTGGTGCTGTATGGAGGCCAGGCTGACTTTGTCCGGCCGGTCCAGCATGGTGTGGTAATAGGCAAATCCGTCGACGAAAGCCAGGTTGTAACCGGGGCGCGAACGTTTGTAGTGGCCGAAATTACTGCCAAAGGGCAGTCGGTCGTAGATGCCGAAAAAAATGGAATTGGTTCTGACCGGCGCGCCGGACAGGGCCAGATGGCGGATGATCGGCCCATTGCGGTCCGATGTTTCAAACATCAGGGAAGGACCTTTTACCCCCCGCACCTCGAGCCCCAGCACCACGGCCACGTCGTTGTACCAGGGATGGCGCGAAAAAGCCCGCGCGCCGTCGCCGCCTACTTCTTCCTGGTCAGAAAATACGAAAATCACATCATGGCGCAGGGGAGGAAGATATTTCAGGGCGCGGCAGGCCTCGAGCATTGCCACTCCCCCGGACAGGTCGTCCGCCGCTCCGGGACCATACGGTACAGAGTCGAAATGGGCATCCACCGCGATCGCTTTGCCGTCCGGGTCTGTGCCGCGGATACGCGCCAGCACCGCGCGCCCCCAGGCCGCCCTTCGGTCTCCATGGACTGCCGGTTCATTGATGACCTCCATCTCAACCCCCATTTCCCGAAGGATCTCCTGAATCCTTTCAAATACCCGATCGTTCTCCGGAGACCCCGCCGGATGAGGCGCCCGCGCCAGGTCTTTCAGGTGGACCATGGCCCGCTCTGCCGAAAACTGTTCGGGAGGCGCGTCGATGGGTTTTGGAGAAGGGGGAAGGGAGGCCCACCAGGACATGAACACTATGGCCAACACCGAAAAAAACAGCAGCCAGACCCACCGGGGATACGCCATCTTGAATACCTCCTGTTCAATGGAATTCGAAGACTGCTGTTTGGACCATTTCACGAGGCTGCCGGTTGCATCGGCACGTCCACAAAATCGCATAATGCGGATCTGTAGGAGATCCAGTCATGCTGCCGCCCCGTTTTTATATTCCGAATGCTGCCTTTCTGAATGGACAGGAAGTTGTCTTACCGACAGAAGAAGCCCACCATGCGGTTCGGGTACTGCGCCTGGTGGACGGGGATACGTGTATGGTATTTAACGGTCAAGGCGCCTGGGCGCTGGGTCCCCTGCGGATATACGGTAAAAACCGGGCTGCCATGCTGTCCGCTGAAACCGGCGAAGATCCGCTACCGCGTCAGGATTTCCTTATGGCCTGCGCCTGGCCGCAGTCTGCCGCTGTGGCCGATGAAATCGTGGCCCGCGCCGTAGACCTGGGAGTGGACCGCGTTACGTTCTGGAGGGCGGAGCGTTCCCAGCACAAACCGGCGCTGTCCCAGCGGATGGCCCGGGTCGCTGTGGCATCCTGCAAGCAGTGCGGCCGGAACCGCCTGCCGGCGCTGGCCGTCGCGGCCCGGCTGGAGGAGCTTCTGGCTGAAAATCCCAGCCGTTTCTGGCTGGCCGCGGTGGAACCCGGGCTGTTGCCTCACGCGGAGCGATCCGTAATCCAAGGGGACTGCGGTGTGGTTATCGGTCCGGAGGGCGGCTTTACCCGGAACGAGGCAGCACTCCTGCGTGACGCGGGAGCAGTGCCGATTTCCCTGGGGCCGCAGGTGCTGCGGACGGAGGTGGCCGCTGTTACAGCCTGCGCGCTGGTCCTGAATGCCCTGGGAAGGCTGGGAACGCGGCTGTCAGCCGGGTAGTTATCTTGTTCCCAGTCATGCGGTTACGCGGGTGGCGGAAGTATTCCCGCGCCGGCCACCGCTATATTTTCTTCCACGGCGGTCTGGGCTGCGTCTTCCGGCCATGGCTGGGCATCGCGGCCGCGGAGCCGCTGAAAATCATCTGACGCCAGGCAGCGCGCGATGGATTCCCGGATCGCTTCCGCGTCCGTTTTCCGGCACAATGCCAGCGCCGCCCCGCCCATACCCGCGCCGGTCAGGCACGCGCCGACCGCTCCCGCCTGGGTGGCTGTATCCACTGCCCTGTCCAGGGTCGGCGTGCTCGCGCCATAAGCGCCTGGGCACTCCTCCAGGGGACGGTTCCGGGCGATCCATTCCCGGATCGTTGCCGAGTCAGTCGGGACCGTATATGGGCGTCCGGCCGTGTCCGTAACCCGGTCGCCATCGTGCCCGATCCGCATCAGCAGGCCCATTCGTTCCAGGTCGTTTGATCGCAGGGCTTCAAAAAACCGGTGGGCCCGAAGTGTTTCTGCCAGCCCGAACAGTACGGGGCCCCGGATGGCGAACCGGGTCGGCCGCTCCGCGGGGGGGAGGTCTCCAAAGAGACGGTCATATGCCTCGCGGACGGCGAAAATGCCGTACCGGTGTTCCAGATCCGCGAGATCCAGGCTGTCGGGTAGGTTTGCGATGAGCCTTAACCGGTCGCAGTTGTCCGGGAAGGCTGCCAGCACTTCGGGAAAGGTGGAAAAAGCAATCGGCTGATACGGCCCACGCAGGGGGGCCGCGGCGGATTCCAGCATGCGCAGCGCCATGGAATAGGCAAAACGGTTGCGCGCGTAATCGGCCCGCCTGCTGCCGCTCAGGTGCCTGCTGGTGAACGTGTGGAGGATAAGAATGGTCGCATCCTCCGGAAATGGGTGCCAGGCGGGAGGTGCAGGAAAAAGTTCCGGTCCCCACAGTGCCGTAAACAGTACTGAACCCGGTTGCCCCAGCGCAACGGCTCCCTGGTCGCTCAGTCCCACCCGCGCGCCGGCGAACCATTCCGCCTGCCGGGACCCGTGGACCAGCGGGGCCAGGGGCGGGGTCATGCCGGCGCGCCCCCACTGGGCGAGCGTCAGCGCCACGCACAGCGATGCCGACGAACTCAGGGACGCGCCCTGAACCGTATCGCTCCAGACAACCGCCCTGAGCCCTCCATCCGGAGGCGATCCATGAAAAATGGCCGTGAGGGCGGTTCCCAAAGCGTAACGTCCCCAGGATGGCAGTCCGGAACCTGCCTGAATGTCAGCCAGTTCCAGCAGGGCCGCGGGATCGTCGGGAGTGTGTCGCTGGCGAACGGATGCCAGGCGGTCCAGGTACGGCGTGAGCGTAAATTCAACCCCTGTAAAAGCCGGATCCCCGTTGGCGTACCGGTGAACAGGATCATCGGTTTTGGCGGCCGCAACCAGGGTTTCCCGGTGGTGGGTCTGCAGGTTCAGCCAGCCGCCGTGGGTATCCACGTGCATCCCCCGCAGGTTGATCCGGCCTGGGGCCCGGTACACGCGGACGGAAAGGTTCCCGTGAACCGAAAGAAAATGGAAGAGCCCCGCGCGAATTAGCCGCACCTTTTGGCGGACCAGATCCGGCCGGTTCCCGTATATCCGGAACAGATCCGGCCAGCCGTCCTGTGAACGGTCCAGCCGCTCCAGCCATTCGGTGCAGGACAGGGGAGGAACCAGATTGCCGCTCGGGAGGCGCTGGGCATTGGAGATCACTGGCTGTACACCGTTTTTACGCCGTACTGGTCCCGCAGTTCCCGAAGCGTCTGCAGCAACTCCGGCCGTTCACCGGACCGGGCGATTTCGCTGATGATGTGGTAGGCTTTGGCAAAAGCCCAGCGTTTCCGGACTTCCGGATCGGCTGCAGGGGCGTTATCCAGCCGAGCCTTGAAGATAAGTTCTTTCTGGCGGTCCAGCGCCCGGCCTGAAATGCGCATGACCAGTTCTTTTTCCTTATCCGGATCGAACCTTCCGTAGACCTTGACCGGCCACTTCAGGTAAAAGTCGGGCATGGCCGAAGGGTAGATTTCCGACGCGCCTGTACGGCTGTAATCGGTCCGGATATTGACCAGCACGGGGTCCAGCAAATCTTCAAAAAACCGCAGGAAAGAGTCGTCTGTGCGGTCGATACTGGGTTCCACCATGGATTTTCCCCGATTGCGGTAGGCCAGCAGGTCCATTAGATACTGGTTTACCCGATTGCCGCTGCCAAAGGGAAACAGGGTGTTTCCCGAACGGTTGTTATCGGACACCTGGTTAATGATGGCCCGGGTATCCTGCAGTCCGGTGGTGGGCTGGCCGTCGGTCAGTACGAAGATCAGGCCGGGGATTCCCGTTCGGGGTGGATCCGTAATGACGGCGCTCAGGGCGGCAAATACATCCGTCTGGCCGATGGACTGGATCCCTTTGATGAATTTTTGGGCTTCGGCGATAGCTTCCGGCGTGGCCGGCCGGCGGTTGGGACTGAAAAACACCGGATTATCCCGGAACACTACGATATTGAAGCGGTCTTCCAGACGCAGCAGGTTCAGCACCCGGGAAACGGCCCTGACGTTGAGGTCCAGCTTCCGCTGGGTAATGCTGCTGGATGCGTCCAGCACAAATGTGATGTCTTTGGGCAGAATTTTCAGCGAGGCATTTTTCTTTATCGAGACCTGGATTTCGAAATATCCCTTATTTTCGTTTTTGTCTTTTAATATTGATATTTG
>JAKOTZ010000111.1 GCA_029776995.1 Candidatus Hydrogenedentota bacterium | reverse complement strand
TTCCGGGCGCACCAGTCGGCATCAAAACATTCCTTGACAAAGGGCTCGCGGTATTCCAGCGGCGGGATTCGCAGTTCATTCAGAGGTTCCAGCGCCAGGATGTCGGCCTTGGGAATTCGGCTGACATCGGGGGTGAACCAGCGGCAGCCGAGGTGATCTTCCAGCAGGCCATAAACGGCGTAGAGCGTTCCACGAGGCTCTCCGCCGGCTAACAGAATCTTCGAACCCTTGCTGATCAGCACATAGCCGTCGGGTCCCAGGCGCGAATAATCCACGGACACATTCAAAGCATGGGCGTGCCGGTTATGTCCCACGATGAGTTCTGTTGGGCGCAACGGGTCCGTATCCGGCACGACCGGAAAATCGGCGCCGGTAATCTCCCCAAGAAATCGTTTGAGTTCCTCAGCCGCGTACCGGGTTGCAGGCGGAGCGTCAGGCGCCACCACGATTACCGCGTCCGTCTGGCCGTGTGACGCCAGCAGAACCGGGCCCGCCGCAACCCTTCCGGAATGGGCTATCGCAGTCCGGCCGCCGTGGGCGCAGCCGGCAAGCACCGCCAGGACCGTCAACAGGGCTGCCGCAGGCAACAATCCGGAAATCCAACCTTTTGCGCGCATGGCATCTCCTCTCATTGGCAGAACGGAATAAAGTCCGCTGCCGTCCTTCCTATTTCCATATTATGGACCAATCTCCCGGGATCAGGCATAACGGGGCGCAATTCCCAGGGACAGTTCCCGCGCGTGGATAATCCGGGTAAGCATACGGTTTACCGGACAGGGCTGTCCGGCTGCTTCGACCATCCGGGCAATGGCGCCGTTGATGGCTTCGACTTCCGTGGGGCGTCTACGCTGGAAATCGGCATGCATGCTGGCGTAATGCGCGGCGGTAGGCGGAACCAGCTTTTCATAAAAAAGCGTTCGGTATTGCGCCGCTTCCGGAGGATCCAGCGCGATGCCCTGAATATCCGCCGCGATGTAGACTTCCTGGATAACGGCGTCCATAATAGTTCGGGCGTCCGGGATCTCCGGCAGCCGCCCGTAGGGCACTTCCAGCAGCGCGGAAAGGGGATTAAGGGCGGCATTATAAGCGGTTTTGGCCCAAAGCAGCTGCTGAATATGG
>JAKOTZ010000088.1 GCA_029776995.1 Candidatus Hydrogenedentota bacterium | reverse complement strand
GGACTGCATTGCTACCTGCCGGAGTTGTTGGACTGGCTTGAATGTCGGGGGATAACGGCAGAATTGCTTTCGGTGCTGTTTGCATCCGGGGCGCACCGGCCGCCTACTGCCGAAGAGATGCAAACCATCCTGGGTGGAACCGTCTGGGAAAAGCTGTCGCGCAGCGTTTTTACCCACGACCCTGCCGACAAAGCGGGGCTGGCGTATCTGGGAGCGACGGTGCGGGGGACGCCGATTTGGATTAACCGCCGCCTTGTGGCATGTGAAAATGTGATTGTTACGGGTACTGTCGTTCCGCATTATTTTGCGGGTTTCGGCGGCGGAGTTAAATCGATTGTGCCGGGCCTCGCAGGACTCGAAACAATCGCCGCGAACCACAGCCTGACGCTGGATCCTGAGGCTGACCGGATTCACCCGGCCGTGCGGATTGGCTGTATCCAGGGCAATCCTGTCGCTGAAGATCTGAGGGAGGCCGCGGCCGCCGTGCCGGTCACGTTGTTGGTTAACACCGTGATGACCCCGGACAACCGTTCTGTGGCCATGCTGTGGGCCGGGCATGCTGAAACTGCCCACGCGGAAGCCTGTGAGTGGGTGCGACGCCATTACATGCCTGAGATCTCCGCGCGGGCGGATATCGTGCTGGCCTCGGCCGGTCCGGCCGCAAATTTTCTGCAATCCCACAAAGCGCTGTACAACGCGTGGCTGGCCTGTAAACCTGACGGCGTGGTTGTATTGGACGCGCCATGTCCGGAAGGGCTCGGCGGTACCCGTTTTGACCGGTGGCTCGCGCTGGGTTCGGTGGGCGAAGTCGCCCGCCATCTGCGTAAAAATCCGGAAATAAACGGGCAGACCGCGCTTTCAACGTTGTCAAAAGCGCCGAGGACGATCCTGGTCAGCACCGGACTGGACGCGCAGACAGGAAAATTACTGGGCATGGCCCGCGCGAATACGATATCAGAAGGGTTAAAAATGGCTGTTGACCGGTTGCAGGCAGAAAAGGGGAATCGAAAGCTGCGGCTGGTGCTGCTCCCGGAGGCGTACTGTTGCGTACCCCGGCTGACATCGCCGGTGTATCAGGCTGAGGAATGCATGCCCCATGAGTGACCAAGGATATGTCGGTGATCTGTTGCGGCGGGTGCAGGCTGAACAGCGGGAACTGGCGGCCAGGGGATGGGACTGGCCGTCTTTAAGCGGCATACTGGATAAATTGGAAGAGGAGCTTCGTGAGATCCGGGATGCGGTATCGGCGGGAGATCAGGCGCGGGCCGCGGAGGAGCTTGGGGATTTGCTTCTGGCGTCTGTACACGCCTGTAACCATCTGGGAGCGGACGCGGAAGATGTGCTGGTTTGCGCTCTGCTAAAACTGAAAAAAAGAATTGCATCAGCAGAGAAATTGCTGGGCCAGGAAGGGCTGAATCCGGCAACTTGCACGACAGAGATGCTGGATCGCGCCTGGACAAGGGCAAAAGGTATTGAACTTTAAGGGCTTAGCACTCCCCCTTGACAACACGTATCCCGGTAAGGCAAACTGCTAACGCGTTGCTCACCGTGTTAGTTTTTAGTTAGAAAAGCTTAGGTGGGCGAGGCGGTTTTTTTGATCCGGTTCAGGCCGGCGTCGGGCTGAAGTTTTTTGAAATAACGAGGGGTTATTCATGGCTTTGTCGGTGAATAAATCGGCCGTAACGCGGGAATGCGGCGAAACAGATAAAAATGTGGCTTCAGATCCCTGGTATCAGGCCAAAACAATACTTGCCGACCGGCTGGATGAGCACAGTTTTAAGAACTGGATAGAACCCACGGTTTTTGAATCCCTGGATGACGGGGTCCTTTTTGTGCGGGTTCCAAGCCAGTTTTTTGTGGAATGGCTGCGGGAACATTACCTGGACGCCGTGACGGACGTGCTCAGGGGCATCATGCCCGAGTTCCGGGAAATCCGCTTTTTTTCTCCGAAGGATTCGGATGGGATTTCTCCGGAAAAACAGCAAGAGGAAAAGGCGCACGTTCCGCAGCCGGCGGGGCGGACTGTTGCGGTTCGGCCCGGCGTCTCCGCATCGAAACGCGCGGAGGTCAAGCGGCATATAGCAGGGTTTAACCCGCACTATACGTTTGAACGTTTTGTGGTGGGAGAAGGAAACAAATTTTCATACGCGGCCGCAATGGCTGTTAAGGAATCCCCCGGACGGGTGTACAATCCGCTGTTTATTTACGGGGGTACCGGCCTGGGAAAAACCCACCTCATGCAGGCCATTGGTCAGGGTATTCTCGCGGAGACGCCGGAACGTCGGGTGGCGTACATCTCCTCCGAGGAATTCACCAATCAGCTGATCCGCAGCATCGGTGAACGGACCATGCACCGGTTCCGGGAAAAATTCCGGCGGGTGGATGTACTGCTGATCGATGACGTGCATTTTATCAGCGGGAAGGAAGCGACCCAGGAGGAATTTTTCCACACCTTCAACGCTCTGTTTGACGCGCACAAACAGATTGTACTGTCCAGCGACCGAAGCCCAAAGGAACTGGCCGGCGTCGAATCCCGTCTTGTGTCGCGTTTTGAATGGGGGCTGGTTACGGATATTCAGCCGCCGGACCTGGAAACCCGCATTGCCATTCTGCAGAACAAGGCCCGGGAAAAGCAGGTAAAGATCCCCGTAGAGTATCTCCGTATGATTGCGCTTCATGTGAACTCCAATATCCGGGAGCTCGAGGGCGCGTTAACCACAATTTTGGGATACAGCCTGCTGAACCAGACCAAAATTACGGCAGAGCTGGTAGAGACGGTACTGCGGGACCTGATCCGCTGTGAAAAAATTAAGAGCGTGACCGTGGACCAGATCCAGCAGGAAGTCGCGAAACGGTACGATGTCCGGATTGCTGACCTGAAAGGCCGAAGCCGTCAGCGCCAGGTCGTGTTGCCGCGGCAGGTCGCTATGTATCTTTGCAAGACACTGATTCCGTCTCTGTCACTGAGTGATATCGGGGAACATTTCGGCGGGAAGGACCACACGACTGTGCTCCACGGCATTGCCAAAGTCGAGTCCGCCATGCGGAAAGATACCCTGCTCCGGGACACGGTGGACCAGATTTCCCGGGCCCTGCGGGGCTAGCCGGCTTATGGATATTCCTCCTTCCCAGAAGGGCTCGGGCGGGGGAATGATGGCGCAAATACAGGGAAGCCCCTCGCGGAAGCAGCCGGGGAAGTTCCATCGGATTTTGGGAGCTTACTGTAATCTTTTTGCGGTGTGGGTGGTCCTGTTTGGCATGCTGGCCTGGGTAGACCCCGGACCGTTTCTCGCCATACAGTCCGGGATGAAGTGGTTTTTCGCCCTGGCGATGTTTGGCATCGGGGCGACGCTGACATCAGAAGACTTTCTCCGGATCATCCGGCGGCCGGGTATTGTTCTGCTGGGGTCCTGCGCGCAATTTTCTCTGATGCCGCTGGGCGCGTGGCTGCTGGGCCGGATTTTCGGCTTGCCGGACGATCTTGCGGTAGGGCTTATTCTGACGGGAGCCGCCCCGGGAGCCATGGCCAGCAATGTGATTACCTACCTTGCCGGAGCCGACGTGGCATACTCCATATCCATAACAACGCTGTCCACGCTGATATGTCCGATTATGACGCCGGGGCTGACCGCGCTCCTGGCCGGCGCGCGCATGGAAGTTCCCTTTTGGACGATGGTTCTCGATGTGGCGTTGACGGTGGTGGCCCCAGTATTGGCGGGTACGGCATTCCATATGTGTTTCCGAAAACGGATTGAAGGGTGGCTGCCGCTGTTTCCTGCTGTATCCACCACGTTTCTGGTTTTCATTACATCGTCGGTGGTCGCGCTGAATCGGGACCGGCTGAGTGAGCTGACGGGAGTGGTGTTTCTGGTCTGCCTGTTGCTGAACCTCTGGGGGCTGGGTTCGGGATATATAACCGGCGTGGCCGCGCGGCTGCCGGAGCGGCAGCGGCGCACGCTTTCCATAGAAATTGGCATGCAGAATGCCGGGCTGGGGGTGGTGTTGGCGATGAAGTATTTTGGCGCGCGCGCGACCCTTCCGGCGGCGGCTTTTGTGTTTCTGTGCATTCTTACGGCAGCTACCCTGGCGGCTTTTTGGCGGTGGCGTGACGGAAAACAGCTGGCCGCGAATACCGGTTTACAGTCCGTAAATTGATGAATTAGCATTTTGGACGGCGGATTTTTTATTATTTCCTTTCCCGAACGCTGTTCGACGGAAAGGGAGACTGGGCCATGCGGATACAACGGGCCATACTCAGTTGCCATGACAAAACCGGACTGGTGGATTTCGCCCGGCTGCTCAGCGAGTTTGGGGTGGAACTGATCAGCACATCCGGTACCTTGTCCGTGTTGCGGCAGGCGGATATTCCGGTCATCAGCATTTCTGAATACACCGGTATGCCCGAAATGATGAGCGGGCGCGTTAAATCGCTGCATCCGGCGGTTCACGCGGGGCTGCTGGGCATTCGGGAGAGCAAGCTTCATCAGGAGCAGCTGCAGGCTTACGGGTTTCAATGGATTGACATGGTGGTTGTGAACCTGCAACCGGTGGAGGAGCTGATTGCCAGGCATGCCGCGGCTCCGGATGAGGTCATGGACCAGATTGACATAGGCGGCGTAGCCATGCTCCGTTCAGCCGCAAAAAATTACCGTTACGTTACGGCTGTGGTCAATCCGGAGCGCTACCCTCAGATCATGCATGAGATGCGGGCGCATGACGGAGTCGTGTCATTTCCTACCCGTTTTTCCCTGGCCTGGGAGGCCTTTTCCTGGACATCCCGGTATGACCAGGATATCGCCCGGTATCTGGAAACGCTGGAAATCCGCTGAAGCGGATAATTTTCCAATCGTTTTTGGTTTACGCGCCAAAATGTAATACCTGGAGACATATCATGAAAATTCTCGTTGTGGGCAGCGGCGGTCGCGAACATGCCCTGTGCTGGAAAATAGCCCAAAGCCCGCTGGTATCGCGGGTGTATTGCGCGCCGGGAAATCCGGGTGTGGCCAGCCTTGCAAAGGGAGAGTCGGTTCCCCTAGGAGCGGAGGACTTTGAAGGGATTGCGGCGCTGATCGAGGAAAAGGATATCGGCCTGACCGTAGTGGGACCGGAGAATCCCCTCGCCGCGGGGATCGTGGATTACCTTTCCGCGCGGGGAGAGGTGGTTTTCGGACCTTCAGCGGCTGCGGCGCGCCTGGAGGCCAGTAAAGCGTTTGCCAAAGATTTCATGTCTCGCCACGGAATTCCGACCGCTAACGCGGCCGTGTTTGAGGATCCGGAAACTGCCCGGCGGTACGTCAGGGCCCATGGCGCGCCGGTCGTGATCAAAGCGGACGGCCTGGCCGCCGGAAAGGGCGTAACCGTAGCGAAGACACTGGAGGACGCGCTCAGCGCTCTGGATCTGATTATGGAGCGCCGGGTGTTTGGAGATGCCGGAACAAGGGTGGTTATTGAAGAATACCTGGAGGGGGAGGAAGCATCAATTCTGGCGCTCTGTGACGGGGAGCAGGTGCTGATGCTGCCGACCAGCCAGGATCATAAACCGGTATTTGACGGAGATCAGGGACCCAACACCGGGGGGATGGGCGCTTATTCTCCCGCTCCGGTAATCACCCCCGCCCTGGAAACGGAAATCCGTGAAAAAATACTGGAGCCGACAGTTCGGGGTATGGCATCCGAAGGCACCCCTTATCGCGGCGTGCTCTATGCCGGATTGATGATTACGAAAAGCGGTCCCCGGGTGGTGGAGTTTAACGTGCGTTTTGGAGACCCGGAAACGCAGGCCGTACTACCGCGGCTGGAGTCTGATATCGTTTCGGCATTGACCGCCTGCGCGGAAGGGCGGCTGGATACCGTGAAGCTGACCACCTCAAGTCGTCCCTGCGTGACGGTTGCCCTGGTGTCCGGAGGTTACCCGGGGTCCTATGAAAAAGGAAAAGTGATTACCGGAATTGACGCCGCGCAACAGGATCCGGACGTTACTGTTTTTCACGCCGGAACCGCCAAAGCAGGCGATCAGCTGGTTACCGCAGGCGGCCGCGTGCTGAATGTGACGGCCCTGGCGGACACCCTGGAAGAGGCGGTGAAACGGGCATACCATGCGGTATCTCTTATCCACTTTGATGGAATGCATTACCGAAAAGACATTGCTCACCGCGCGCTGAACCGTACTCAATAACCCTGCAATTCGGTTGCGCGGCTTCCCCGGGGGCTATGGACGGGCCAGGCACTTCATCCGGAAAAGCTCAGTGTGAGCGGCGGCAAGGATTTCATCCGCTGTGCACGCGGCCTGTTCGGCTGTGACCGAAGCCACACCGCTGTACAGGGCTACGGCAAAGTTACGCATGTCGTCGTCACGCAGGGAATGCTGAATCTCATCGATGGCGCGCTGAGCGTACACTCGAGCTTCCTCCCGGCCGATGTGGGACAGCAGTATAGCGAACATGTAGGCGTCAAAACGGGCTACCACATCGAATGAGCGGGACACGTTTCTCAGCGCGATCGCCGCATCTGTCATCAGATCATCGAAGATAACACCGGGTTCTTCTTCGCCGGAAGGTACGATGTCATCCAGTTCAATAAGTACGCACGATACGGGGAAACCGTATCTGCGGACCCGTTCCAGTTCTTCCTGGAGCCGTTCTTCCAGGTAACGCCGGTTTCGAAGTCCAGTGAGCGCGTCCGTATAGGTGTTATCTTCAATCGGCGTAATATCCTCGCCGGCGGTGGCCGACTGGGTGGTCAAAGCCGCATCCACCTGGGCCAGCACATACGGCAGATTGAAGGGTTTTGCGATATATCCGGATGCGCCCAGCCTGAATCCGCGCTGCACG
The DNA here is from genome assembly GCA_029776995.1 of Candidatus Hydrogenedentota bacterium. Taxonomy (GTDB): domain Bacteria; phylum Hydrogenedentota; class Hydrogenedentia; order Hydrogenedentales; family CAITNO01; genus JAGPFE01. Next base: position 7,634 of record JAKOTZ010000088.1, on the reverse strand, counting down.
TCTTCTTTAGATCCTCTGGCGGTGACGAATATGACGGGAATGCCGGCGGTAGAAAGATCTGATTTCAGTCGGCGGCATACTTCGAAACCGTCCAGGTCCGGAAGCCCCACATCAAGCAGCAGCAGGTCCACCACCCCTTTTGCGCACAGCGTCAGCGCGTCCATACCGGTATGAACCGATTCTGCATGATAACCTCTCATTCGCAGGGCGCTGCACAGCACTTCCGCCTCATCCGCACAGTCGTCCACCACGCAAACTCTTATGTCACGCACAGGTAAACCCTTTCCGGAACCGCTCAGCCTGACACCCTCTCACCAGCATGTTATCCCACGTCACCTTAATGCACCGCTGTAAAAACATTAATTCAACCATCTGGTGTTCAGCGTTTTACCGTCTTTAACTCAATTTTACCGTATATTTTCGAATTTCGCAAATGCTGCGAACAAAAACGGCGCAAAACGCGCGTGATGTGAGAAACGGAGCGCAAGTGTGGCATACTACTGGCAGTTTTGGGCGGCTCATGATCAACAGAATTATGCCTTTGGGCGGGGTTTCCAGTATGAAGTTTCAGATGTTGCCTTCAAGAGCCAGGAAATACGGGCCTGTATGGGTGCTTGGAATATGCCTGGTGTATTGCCTGCTGATTCCGACCGGCTGTGAAACCCTGAAGAAAGGGGGAAAAGATCTCTTAGGGCGGCTGCCTTTTTCTGATACGGGCCGAAAATGGACCCGTCCGGGTGATTTCAGGGACATGACTTGGACGGAAGCGTTCAGTGCCCTGCACGCCAAGTTCTCGCGGGAATACGCCCTTGGAGACTGGAAACAGGTGCCATGGGATTCGCTGTACTCCCGGTACAGCCTGCTGATAGCGGACGCCCAGGCCCGGGAAGACCAGCGGGCCTATTATCTTGCGCTGCGGCGCTATCTGCACGAAATCCCGGACGGTTACGTGCGTATCAGCGATGAGCCGCAATGGCGCCACGAAGCGATTGGCGGATGGTATGGCCTTTCCGTGGCACCGCTGGAGGAAGATACGCTTTTTGTTTACCGGGTGGAGCAGGGGAAGTCCGCCGAACGGGCTGGTATCCGATGGGGCGCCCGCATTGTGTCCTGGAATGGCCAGGATCCCCAATCTGCACTGTCTGCTGCGCCTGTCTGGTGGGTGGATGTGCCGGCCGCTACCTGGGTAGGGCGTATGCTGGACCAGTGCATGGTTCTGACACGGGGGCCGATAAACAGCTCCGTAACCGTGGAATACGTAAATCCCGGAGAGTCCGACAGGCGCAGCGCGGTCCTGAAGGCGGAGCCCGACAATTTTTCCGCTATGCAGGATGTGGTGAATTATGAGCGGGATTTCAGTATGCTGCAGGAACCGTTCACGCTCCGTTTCGAGGAACGGGGAGATCAGCGGTACGCCGTGCTCACCATATACGTGCAGTCGGGCACGCTGAATGTGCCGTTCCCTGATCGGGCGTTCCGCCGGGTGATCGAAAAGATCCATCGGGAGAACCCTCGGGGCGTGGTACTTGACCTGAGGGGAAACAGCGGCGGCAGCCTTGATTTGGCGCTGACCTACGCCGGGCATTTTATGGGAGAATCCCGTACGCTCGGCCGGGTGGTTCGCTTTGACGATGCCAAAGGCGGTTATGTGCTGGATGAAGAACAGGATATTACCGTTCATCCCCGGGATCCCCGCTACATCGGACCGGTTTGCGTGCTGATACACCGATCCACCCGTGATACCGGCCAGGTAATCGCCCTGGCGCTGCAGGGGCAGCCGAACGTGCGCCTGGTCGGCGTGATGGGTGGTGACGGTTCCTGGGCCGTGCCGGGGGGGCTGATCCATATGCCGGGAGATTACGTGGTGGAATATCCCGTGGGAAGGTACGTGGACAGCCAGGGGAATGTGATTGCGTGTGCCCGGGGAGACCTGGAAGGAGGATTGGTGCCGGATGTAACCATTCCCGCCGGACCGGGTCTGTTGAATCAGCAGTTCCTGAAGGGCCAGGATGCGGTGCTGGAAGAAGCCTTGCGACTGCTGAGAACCGGATTTGGCGGTTGACACAAAAAAATGCTTGCGCTGTTACGGAACCCCGGTGTAAACTGTTGACAGATGTATAACAGCTCCGGAGGAAAAACAATGATGCGCGGCACATGGATCCGCAGCCTGACGCTGCTGGCGTTTGTTGGGATTGTTCTGGCGCTGGCCGGCTGTGAGGGAACTATTCGGGTCAAGGTTGTCAATGAACTTCCGTGGGCGATAACGGATGTTTATATTTACGAAGCTGGAGCCACCGGTCCGGAGAGGGAATTAAACCGGCTTGACCGGGACGCCAATGAAAATCCGATTCCGCTGCCGGCCGGAGAAAACCAGGTGCTGCCGTAGATGTTCAACCGGAAGGTCTATGTGGTTGATCTGGGGTATTACATCGGCAAGGAGAATTTTGCCACGTTGCAGGTGCCTGAGCCGCTGGATCTTCGCAAGGCTAAACGCCGCTCGCTTGTGATTATCCGCGTTTCTCCCGCTCCCAATAACCTCAGCGCCTACGTCGCGTACGAGATTATTCCCCCTAAAGAGATTTAAACCGCGCCGGTGATCTCCACGATCCGGTTCCGGTCGTCTACCAGAACGATGGTAGGTTTGTGGGCGCGCGCTTCCTGTTCGTCCATTTGTGCGTAGGTAATCGCGATGATAAGATCGCCGGGCTGGCCAAGTCGCGCGGCCGCGCCGTTCAGGCACATGACACCACTGCCCCGGGGACCTTCCATCAGGTAGGTGACGAACCGGGCTCCTGTGTTGATGTTCAGGACGTGGACCTCTTCGTAAGGCAGCATTCGGGCCGCTTCCAGCAAATCCGCATCAACCGTCAGGCTGCCCACATAGTTGAGATTGGCATCGGTTACCGTTGCGCGATGAATTTTACTTTTCATCATGGTGAGGATCATGGCGCGTTTCCTCCCGGATCAGCAGGGTCGAAGATAACGTTGTCAATCAGCCGCGCGGAAGGTAGAAAAGCCGCAACGGCCAGCAGCACCCGGCGGTCGATTGTTTCCACCGGCTGCATGGTTTCCGCGTCCACAAGCGACACATAATCAATATCCACGCCGATCATATCCCGCCGGACCTGATCTGTTATCGCAGTGGCATCTCTTTCTCCTTCCCGCATGCGGCGCAGCGCGGCGAACAGCGCCCGGGACAGGCACAGCGCGCGGCTGCGCTCATCAGCACTCAGATAGAGGTTCCGGGAACTCATGGCCAGCCCGTCCGGTTCACGGACGATCGGCATTTCGACGATTTCAATCGGCATATCCAGATCCCGGACCATCCTGCGGATAACAGCGCATTGCTGGGCGTCTTTCTGGCCGAAATAGGCGCGGTCCGGCTCGACGATATGAAACAGTTTCGCCACCACCGTGGCCACGCCGCGGAAGAAATGGGGGCGGCTTGCCCCGCACAGCCCCTGACTGACCCTTTCCACGGTGATCCACGTTGAAAAGTCAGAGGGATACATCACCTCAGGCGACGGCGCGAAGACCGCCTGAATGCCTGCGGATTCGGCCAATTTCAGATCACGCTCCAGCATGCGGGGATACCTGTCGAGATCCTCGTGGGGGGCGAACTGGATGGGATTGACAAAAATACTGGCAACGGCCACGTTATTATCCCCGGCTGCCGCGCGCATCAGGCTGAGATGCCCTTCGTGCAGCGCTCCCATAGTAGGGACAAAGCCGATGGTCTTACCAGCCATCCGGCATTGCCGTGACCACGCGCGCATGGTTTGACTGTCCTTGAATACCTTCATTCGTACCAGTGCTCCCGGTCCGGGTAACGCCGTGCTTTCACGTCATTCACATAAGCGGAGAAAGCGTCTCCCATCATCTTTCGAACGTCCGCGTAGGTTTTGGCGAATCTGGCTTTTCCCCACCCCAGGATGTCGTGCATGACAAGCACCTGCCCGTCGCACTGCGGACCTGCCCCGATACCGATCGTAGGAATGGGTAATGCGGCCGTTATGGATGCCGCCAGCCGGGCGGGCACGCATTCGAGTACAATCGAAAAACAACCCGCGTCAGCCAGTTCACGCGCTTCCCGGAGTATTCTCGAAGCGGCTTCTTCATCCCGTCCCTGCACGCAGTATCCGCCCAACTGCAACACCTGCTGCGAGGTAAGTCCCAGATGGGCCATTACAGGGATGCCCGCGCGCAGCACCGCCTGGATGGCATCCCCCACGCGGCTCATAGGGCCCTCGATCTTAACCGCGCCCGCGCCACATTCACCGACCAGCCTTCCCGCGCACCGCACGGCCTCTTCGGGTCCGAGGCTGCAGGACAGAAACGGCATGTCGGCGATAACCAGCGCCCGCCGCACCGCCCGGGAAACCATGGCCGTATGGTGCGCCATGATGTCCATGGTTACCCTGAGGGTATTGTGATGGCCCATTAGGACCATACCCAGGGAATCGCCCACCAGCACGGCGTCCACGCCGGCCTCATCCGCGAGCAGCGCGGAGGGATAATCATAGGCGGTCAGCACGGCAAGAGGGATAAGTTCGGAAGGCTTTTTTCCGAACAATGCGGCTGTAACCGGGCGTATGCGCTGTTCCATTTCTGGCTCCTGAACCGTGACGAAGCCGTCCCGGTCCCATTATGGGCTCCAAGCGGAGCGGTTCAAGATACCTGTTCCAGTGCGCCTAAACGACGGATTCTCAGGGCATCGACCGAGTGCTCCAGTGCCGCGGCCAGCTGCGCGATACTCTTGCCGGTGGCTGGATCCACCACGCCGGGCGCAATCTCACGCAGAGGCCACAGCACGAACGCCCGTTCCCGAAATCTGGGATGCGGCAACTCCACCCGTTCGTGCCGAACCGTCAGCCCATCCCACAGGATCAGGTCTATGTCAATCTGCCTGGGGCCCCACCGGGGACCCTCTGTCCGCCCCAGGATTTGCTCCAGCCTTTGCGTGATATCCAGCAATTCAAGCGGTGCCATCACCGTCTCGATTGCCAACGCAAGGTTATAAAACCATGGCTGGTTGGTGTAACCCCACGGCGGCGTTTCATACACCCCTGAAACTCCGACAACCCGGACTCCCGCAATCTTACCGATTTCGGCCGTCGCTTGTTTCAATGTGGCTGAACGGTCGCCTACATTGGCGCCCAGCGCAAGCCACACCTTTACATAGTGTCGACGCTCCGGGCAGTTCGATTCTTCAGGTATATGTTCCACGGAAAGTATATCACAATCTAAAGGCATCAGCGCCTCACTGTTCCGCAGCGGAGGTTGAAATGCCCGCAGGTGGCTGTTGTTCCCCAAAACGGTTCAGGATTTCCGCTGCTGTCAGGCCCATGGCGTTTTTCACGTCCCTGTCAGCGCCCCGCGCGGCCAGTTCATCCATTATGTCCCGGCTTCCCCGGAAAGCGGCATAGTGCATGGGCGTGTTCGCCAGGTCATCATCTGCGGGTTCGCCGGGATCCGCGCCTTTATCCAGCAGTATTCGAACCAGTTCCAGATTCCCTTTTTTAGCCGCGCGGTGCAGCGGGGACAGTCCGAGTCGCTTCAGGCGTACGGTTTCCGGATAAGTATCGAGGATGGCTTTTAGGAAATCGGCATCTTCCCGCCCGATAGCCTGCGCCAGTTCATCCGCCAGCACGGCCAGCAGCAGGTAGACGGTCTGCTCCCGTCCCAGCCGTGTTGAAAGCTGTAACGGCGTGCGGCCCTTTTCGTTTTCGGTGCGTGCCAGTTCTTCACGGGTTATGTCCAGGACGTTCTGTCCGTGGTGGTTTCGGGCCAGGAAATCTGCGCCTCTGGCCAGCAGGAGTTTCACTGTGCGGTGCTGGCCTTCGCGGGCCGCATAATGCAGCGGAAGATTTCCGTCGTGGTCTTCCGCGTTGACATCCACACCGCGCAGCAGAAACATCTGGCAGGCCGCCCAGTGTCCCCGTCCTGCTGAAATATGGAGGGGCAGACGCCCCTGGTTGTCCCGCGCCAGCAGATCCGCCTGGTGGTCCACCAGGGCTTTCACCATGACGGCGCTTCCCCGGCCCGCGGCAAAATGCAACGGGGTTAGTCCATCGGCGTTGGGTGCGTTAACCGGACATCCCGCCCTGAGCAGCAGTTCAACGGATTCCTGGACACCCATGCGGGCGGCCTCATGCAGCGCGGTGTTGCCCTGCTTATCTGTTTTCTGCCATTGGATACCCTTATTGAGCGCCCACTGTACGGCCATGACACTTTCTGACCGGGCCGCCGCGTGGAGGACGGTCTGTCCGTTCTGGTCTTCCGCGGTGGGATCGGCGCCTGCGCGCAACAGCCCATCCGCGCAAAGCACATGGCCGGACTCCAGCGCGTAGAAGAGCGGTGTGCGGCCGGCAGCATCGCTGTAATTAGGATTCGCGCCGCGCTGGATGAGCAGTTCCATGACGGTCTGCCAGCCAGCGGCAGCCGCCAGGTGCAGTGCCGTCCTTCCGTCGTCAGCCGGATTGTCCACCGTTGCGCCGCTGTCCAGCAGGCGCGCGGCCTGTGCCTCCCAGCCCTTCTGGGCGGCAAGGTGCAGCGGCGTCAGGCCGTCCTTATCCCGCGATTCCGGATTGGCGCCTGCCTGGAGCAGCATTTCAAAGGCTGCCGGATTGTCATGTTCAATGGCGGCGTGTAAGGGTGTTCTGCGGCTGGTATCCCGGGTTTCTATGTCCGCGCCGTTTTCGATCAGGAGCCGGGCCATGCCGTTGCGGCCTTTGATTACGGCCAGCATCAGAGGTGTGTAGGCGTTTTTGTTTTTGATGTCCAGCGCCGCGCCCCGTTCAATGAGCAGGGCGACGCAATCGAAACATTCTGATTCAACTGCTGTGTGCAGGGGAGTATAGCCGTGCATATTTTGGGTGTTGATGGCGACACCCCAGTCCAGGCAGCGTCTGAGCGCGTCAAGCTGTTTCCGTTTGATTAAGGCATGGGCAAGGTTTTCATTACTGTTCGGGCGCCGCTGGTTCGGATCCGCGCCTTTGGAAATCAGGTATTCAGCGATATCCCACGCTTCATTGTAAACAGCCAGCCACAGCGGCGGCTCTATCATTTCGTTCTGGTCGTCAATAGCGTACCCATGTTCAACGAGATATCGGATAACTTCCATCCGGCGGCAAAGCACCGCGAGATGGATGGGTTTCACCCGAGCTCGGTTTTCTCTTTCCAGGAGGGAGGGATCTTTGAGGCGCTGCTCTTCCAGTCCCGGAATGTCCGCAAAACGTACCATTTCCGGGATGGATACCCGCGCTCCCTGTTTTCGCAGCCACGCGGAGGTTTGCCACTGCCGGGCTTCCATGGCCGCGTAAATGGGGGGATAATGGTCGTTCGGATAGACGTTGATGTTGATATCTGTACCAGAACGGATCAGGGCGGCCGCGGACTGGATCGCGCCGGCGGCGCAGGCTGAGTGCAGCGGGGTGTACTGCTGCTGATTGGCGGCATCCGCGGAGGCTCCCAGCCGGAGCAGTTGCCGCGCGGAATATACGTCATTGGCGGCGGCGGCGAGGTGCAGGGCGGTGTTGCCAAGGCGGTCCGGCTGGTTCAGGTCAACGCCGCGGGCAGCCAGGCGGGTGATCGCCTCATGCTGTCCGGATTCAGCGGCCGCGTGTAAAGGGGTG
>JAKOTZ010000085.1 GCA_029776995.1 Candidatus Hydrogenedentota bacterium | reverse complement strand
AGACTGCCGGTGACCTGGAAGGCTGGGTAACCCTGGTAAACAACTCGGGAGTGACTTTCCGGAACGCGCTGCTGAAGGTGGTGGCTGGAGACGTTAACAAAGTGCCCCGGGAGATGGATATGGCCGGGGGGATAATGATGGAACAGAAAAGAATGGTGGCGGCGGCGCCCATGATGCAGGAGGAATCCTTCGCGGAGTATCACCTGTACACCCTGCCGCGGCGCACCACCATCCGGGCCAGCCAGACCAAACAGGTCAGCCTGCTGTCCGCGGCGGGGGTCGGCGTGAAGAAGGTGTACGAATACCGGGGCAATGAGGCGTGGTTCCACTCGCAGATGGAACCGGAACGCAAGACCAATCCGGAGGTGGTGCTGGAGCTGGCCAACACGGAAAAGAACCACCTGGGCATTCCGCTTCCGGAAGGCGTGCTCCGGGTGTACCAGCCTGACGCGTCCGGCGCGCTGCAGTTTTCCGGAGAAGACCGGATCCGGCACACGCCAAAAGATGAAACCGTGCGGCTGCGCCTGGGACGGGCCTTTGACATCATCGGAGAAAAAGTTCAGGAAGACTTCAAGCAGATCGGTCCGCAGCAGGTTGAGGTGGGTATCCGGGTGTCCCTGCGCAACAGCAAAACAATCCCGGTGACCGTTCAGGTAATCGAGCCGGTCTGGGGTACCTGGGAAGTCCTGGAGTCGTCCCTGCCCCATACCAAGCGGGACGCCCGCACCCTGGTGTTTGCGCTGGATATCGCGCCGGAATCGACGGCCGAGCTGCGGTACCGGGTCCGGATCCGGTTCTGATCCGGCTTGTTTGGAGGGAGCGGGCAGCATGATTTCATCGGTGACCGTGGCGCAGATGCGGGAGGCAGACCGCCGTTGCATCGAGGAGCTGGGCATTCCCGGCGCCGTGCTGATGCATAACGCCGGGGCGGCGGTGTTCGGAGAGATCACGCGGCGTTTTCCCCGGCCGGCGGCCATAACCGTGGTATGCGGCAAGGGCAACAACGGCGGCGACGGCTGGGTAACGGCCCGCCTGGCCATGCTGGCGGGATGGGATGTTACGGTGGTTTCCACGGTTTCCCCGGATGCCCTGATCGGAGACGCGGCGACCTTCGCGCGGGTCTGTCTGCGGCTGGGATGCGCGCCGGTCGTGTTGGACACGGTGGAGAATGCCGCGGGCACGCTTCATGACGCGGCGCGGAATAGCATCGTTGTGGTGGACGCGCTGCTGGGCACGGGGACTGAAGGGGAGGTGCGGGGCCTGCCCCGGGCGCTGATTGACGGATGGCCGGCGGAACCGTTTACGGTGGCCGTGGACGTGCCATCGGGACTCAACGCGGACACGGGCGAGCCGTGCGGCGCCGCCGTGCGCGCGTCGGTAACTGTAACCTTTGCTTTTGCCAAGATTGGGCTGGTGCGTCCCGCGGCCAGGAAATGGGTGGGGGAGCTGGTGGTGGCGGATATCGAAATTCCGGCGGTGTGCGCGGACAACGGGGCCTGGGAATCGCTTAAAAAGCGGTGGGGGCGCGCATGAAAAAAGGCAGGGAGGAGGCAGCGGAAACCGCCGGTACGATCCGCTGTTTCTGGGCGATAGAACTCCCGGAGGATGTCCGGGCGGCGCTGGAGCGATTTTGCGCGGAGGGGCGCGCCCGGGGCATCCGCGCGGGGTGGGCATCACCGGCCACGTATCACCTCACACTGTGTTTTATGGGGCATGCCGCGCCGGATAGGGTGGAAGAAATGGTTCGGCAGGCGCAAGCAGATTTTACGGCATGCAGTCCGGGGGCGCTGGAACTGGCGGCAGCCGGGGTGGGAGCATTTCCCGGACCGGCGCGGCCCGCAGTATGCTGGGCAGGGATTGAGGTAATCGCGGGGGATCTGGCGGGAATACGGGAACGGGTATTTCAGGCGGCCCGAAACGCCGGCTGCGGACCGGATGCCAAGGCGTTCCATCCCCATGTCACGCTGGCGCGCAGCCGGTCAGGGCTGGAGTCGCGGATGCTGGCGGAATGGTTGCGCGGCGCGGGGGACATCCGGTTTGGCGGGCCCTTCCGTCCCGCCCGACTGGTGCTGTTCCAGAGCGAACTGCGTCCGGATGGAGCGCGCCATACGTCGCGGGCGTTTATTCCGCTGGGCTGATATTCGGCCGGAACTTTCCGGCAACCGGAAAGTTCCAAACGTATATAATAAAATACCGAACACCTTTTCTGTTACCAGTCGGAAACGTCCAAGATGGCCTTTGATCAACTGGAATTATTCTCACAGGAAGATGCGCGGACACCGGAATCCGCGCGCTCAGAGCACGCCCGCCTGGCCGCGGAAATCGAGCGGCACAACCGACTTTATTATGTGGAGGCCAGGCCGGAAATCAGTGACGAAGCGTATGACCGGCTGATGCGCCGGCTGATCGAACTGGAGGAACAGTTTCCGGATCTGCGCACGCCGGATTCGCCGACGCAGCGAGTGGGCGGAGAACCGCTGAAAGGGTTCTCTCAGGTGATCCATAGCGTGCCCATGCTGTCCATGGATAATACGTATCAGGCGGGAGAACTGCTGGAATTTGACCGGCGGGTCCGCGAGGGGCTGGGTTCGGAGCAACCGAAATACGTGGTCGAACTCAAAATCGACGGGGTGTCAGTCAGCCTGCGCTACGAAGCCGGGGCCTTCATCCGGGCGGCGACTCGTGGAGACGGCACGCGGGGGGATGATATTACCCAGAATGCCCGTACCATCCGAAGCCTGCCGCTGCGCCTGAAAGACGCGCCGGATCTGCTGGAGATCCGCGGAGAAGTGTACATGACCTACGCGGAGCTGGAACGGCTCAATAAAATCCGGGAAAAAGAAGGACTGGAGCCTTTCCGCAACCCGCGAAACACGACGGCGGGGACGCTGAAACTGCTGGACCCCGGCCTGGTAGCAGAACGGCGCCTGTCGCTCTGGACGTATGACGTGGTGGAATCTTCCGATCCGCTGCCGGATTCCCACGCGGAAATCCTGTGTCTGCTGGAGCGGTGGGGGTTGCCGGTGAATCCCCATCGCGCCATCTGTGCGGATATTGATGAGGTCCTGACTGTCTGCGAGGCGTGGTGGGAGAAACGTCATGAACTGCCCTACCCGATCGACGGGCTCGTCATCAAAGTAGATTCGCGCGCCCAGCGGGAGCGGCTTGGCGCTACGGCGAAAGCTCCACGCTGGGCAGTGGCCTTCAAGTACCCCGCGGAAACAGCGCGGACCCTGCTGAAAGACGTGACGTTCCAGGTGGGGAAGACGGGCGCCATTACGCCGGTGGCGGAACTGGAGCCGGTGTTGCTGGCCGGGACGGTGGTCAAACGGGCATCGCTGCATAATTTCCAGGAGGTGGAACGGAAAGACCTGCGCGTAGGGGATACGGTAGAGGTGCAGAAGGCGGCGGAAATTATTCCACAGGTGCTGCGTTATATACCGGAGCTTCGTCCTCCGGACGCGCGGCCCGTGATTCCGCCGGAGGTCTGTCCCTCCTGCGGCAGCCCGGTGGGCAAGGACCCGGATGATCCGACGGAGGTATTTATCCGCTGCCTTAACCTGTCGTGTCCGGCCCAGATCCGGGAGCGGCTCCTGCATTACGCAAGCCGCCGGGCTATGGATATTACCGGTTTGGGTGAAGCGCTGGCGGAACAACTGGTCCAGAACGGCATTGTGCGGACACCGGCAGATCTCTACCGGCTGGACGTAGAGACTTTATGCGGCCTGGACCGCATGGCGGAGAAATCAGCCCGGAATCTGGTGGACGCGATTCAGGCCAGCAAGGCGCGGCCGCTGTCCCGCCTGCTGTTCGCGCTGGGAATACGGATGGTGGGCGAACAGACCGCCGCGGACCTTGCCCGCCATTTTCGGACCATGGACGCGCTGATGGCCGCCGAAATAGACGCGCTGTGCCGGGTAGATGGCGTGGGTGAGCGCGTGGCGCGCAGCATCCGCCAATTTTTCGCGCTGCCCGCGAACCGAGAGCTGATTGAACAGCTTCGCCAGGCGGGCCTTCGGATGGATGCGGACACTGAGAGGACTGGCGGTCCGCTGGTCGGCAAAACCTTCGTGATTATAGGGACACTGGAAATGGGGCCGCGGGATGCCGCGCAGGAACGGATCCGGGCGCTGGGCGGACAAACGGCGGATACGGTAACCAAACGAACCTCTTTTTTAGTGGTGGGTTCAGATCCGGGCTCCACTAAGCTGGAAAAAGCGCGCAAACTGGGGGTTCCGATTATCACGGAAGCGGATCTGTCCCGTATGATGAGCGGTGACGGGGAATCTTCATGAGCGCGCGCCACATACTGCAGGCCGGAAATACCCTGGACCAGGAGGGAGGCCGATCCCTGCACGACGCCTTTTCCGCCCTGCATCTGAAACGGGGGGATGAGGTGTTCATTGACCTTGCCGCCGCGGAAACCATGGATTCCCTGGGGGGCGCGTGGCTTTCGCGGATAGTCCAGGAGGCGGCGCGCCGCCACGCGTCGGTCGCGTTTGGAAACGCCCAGTCCCAGGTGGCGGAGTTTCTGGAGGTGATATCTCCGGCGCTTCGGGCGGCGCCCGAAAAGCCCCGGACCGAGCCCGGCCTGCTGGAATCCATCGGGGACGCAACCATTCGATTTATCAGCGAAAGCCGGGAATTTTTGAACCTGTGCGTGGACGCGCTGTACTGGACGGTGATCGCGCCGTTTGAGGGGAGGGGGTTCCGGTTTAACGAATTTCTGGATGAAGTGTATGAGATGGGGGTGCGGGCGGTCCGGATTGTGTGCCTGATGAATTTTCTGGTGGGGCTGATCATCGCGATGCTTTCGGCCAAGCAGGTGGAATCCTTCGGCCTGCAGATATACGTGGCCAACCTGATCATGATCGCATTCGCCCGGGAGCTGGCGGCCGTGATGACCGCGGTGGTGGTGTCGGCGCGAACGGGAGCGGCTATCGCGGCGGAGATCGCCACGATGGAGGTGCAGGAAGAGATAGACGCCCTGCGCGGCATGGGCATCAACACGGCCCAGTACCTGGTGGCGCCCAAACTGCTGGGGCTGGTGGTGGCGCTGCCCTGCCTGACCGTGCTGGGCATGGTGTTTGGCGTGCTGGGCGGCGCCCTGTGGGGGATCGTTGTGCTGGGGTTCCGTCCGTCCATCTGGTACCAGCAGACCCTTGGCGCGGCGGACATGAATGACATTATCCAGGGGATGCTCAAGTCTTTCTTCTTCGCGATTGCCATCGCGCTGATCGGGTGCCACAACGGGTTCAGGGTAACCGGGGGATCGCGCGGGGTGGGCCGCATGACAACCCGGGCGGTGGTTATGGACGTTTTCAGCCTGGTGCTGATTGATATGGTGTTCGCGACGTTCTTTTACTACATTTTTAAACAGGGGGTACCGGGACAGCCATGAACCTGGCGGAAAACCAGCGAAGAGACCGGGTGATCGCGGAGGACGCGCCGGCCATCATCGAGGTGCGCGACCTGGTGACCCACTACGGGGAAGTAAAAGTGCTGGATGGCGTGTCGTTCTCGGTACGCCGGGGTGAGGTGTTCACCATTATCGGGGGCAGCGGCTGCGGAAAAACCACCCTGCTCAAGCACATGTGCGGACTGCTCAGGCCGAGTTCCGGATCCATCATTTTCCAGGGGCGGGACATGGCCGCCATGGATGAAGAAGAACTGGCCGGGATGCAGCGGCAGATCGGCATAGCCTTCCAGTCCAGCGGCTTATTCAATTCGATGACGGTCGGCGATAACGTGGCCATGCCGCTGCGGGAATACGGAAACGTTGATCCGCGGCTGATCGAACCGATAGCCCGGCTCAAGCTGAGCCTGGTGGGGCTGGCCCACGCGTACCATTACATGCCCAGCGACCTTTCGGGCGGGATGAAGAAGCGCGCCGGGCTTGCCCGGGCCATCGCCACTGATCCGGAACTGGTGTATTTCGACGAACCCTCAGCGGGGCTGGACCCGATCATGGCGGCGGGACTGGACAACCTGGTCCTGAAACTGAACCGCCTGCTGGGGACAACGTTCGTTATCGTAACCCATGAGCTGGATTCGATCCGGCTGATCGCGGACCGTATACTGATGCTGGACCGGGGCCGGGTAATCTTTCTGGGCACCGTGGAAGAAGCGGAACGGTGCAGTGTGGACCGGGTGCGTCAGTTTTTTGAGCGGCGCCCGGACGAGTATATTGAACAGCGGGCCGCGGAATAGCGGCAGGACAGGAACCCGTTTTGGCTACGCGTAAACAAAAGATTAAAGTTTCGCTGTTTTTGCTGGTGTGCGCGGGGATTTTCCTTGCCGCCACGATGGTGATCACCCGCATGTACCAGAAAGCGGGAGACGAATACTGGCTCGAATTTGATGAATCCATTCTTGGCCTGTATGAAGGCGGGCTGGTGGAGTATCAGGGCGTGCCCGTGGGGAAGGTCAGCAATATTTTCGTGACACCGCTCCAGAAGCCGCATGTTGAGGTTACCATTGACCCCAATAAGGTACGGCTGCGCCGGGGCGTCGAAGGGCGCCTGGTGATTTACAGCATCGCGGCGGGCACCATGGCGATCAGCCTCAGCGGCGGAGATCCGTCCGGCCCGTTTCTGCCGCCGGGCAGCCAGATTCCGACTAAACGGTCCACCATCGAGGCCATCAGCAAGCAGATAACCGACATCATGGAACGGGTGTCCGGCATTCTGGATGACGTGGAAAAGAAACTGGCGGCAATCAGCGACAAAGACATCGCTGATATTGTGGAGCAAGTGAAGGGAATTCTCGCCAAAGGAGATGAACTGGCGTCCAAAGGTTCGAATTTCATGGATGAGACCACCGGGGCAGTCCAGGACGCCCGGGCGGAGATCCGCAAAGTGTCCGCCATGCTGTCCGAGCGGAACGAGGACCTGAGAAAGGTCATGAAGTCTCTTCAGGACCTCCTGGATACCTCCCGGGGGAAAGTGGCGGCGCTGGATGTGCAGACCATTCAGGACCGGCTTACGCGGACGCTGGACGATATATCGGCCCTGGCGCGGAAAGCGGAACAGGCCCTGGATAAGGCGGGAACCGTCGCGGAGAATGTGACCCGCGAAGCCGGCGACGTGGAATACGGACTGCGTCAGACCATGGGCGAATTGCGGGACACGTTCACGGAACTGCGCCTGCTGGTGGAGGAACTGCGCCGGGAGCCGTCCCAGGTGGTTCGGGGCAAACCGAACGTGGTAGGCCCCCCGGACAGAAAATAAGGAAAGGCGCGGATGATCCACCCACGGGAAAAAATGACGAGGCCGGCCTGGAGGATGGGCATGCTGGCAGGGATTGTGATCCTGCAGGGGTGCCTCGGCCCTAAAACCATTATGGAGTACCGGGAGCACGCCCTGCTGTTTGAGGTGCCCGCGCCGCCGTCGCCCGGCAACTTGCCGTGGACGGTCGGGGTACGCCCGGTAACTGCCGGCAAGACGGCTGACCAGCGGATGGCCTACGTGGACGCGGACGGCGTGCTGCGCCGTTACGCGGATGACGGCTGGGCGGAACCGCCCGCTACCGCGGTATACCGCGGACTGGTGGATGCCCTGCGGGAAACGGGCGCGTTTGCCGACGTGGATAACGCGGCGGATATGGTTCGGCCGGACATCCTCGTAACAGGAGAACTGCGGGAATGCGCGGCTGATTTTTCGGCCAGTCCGCCGGTGGCCCGGGTGACCCTTGCCATATCAGCCCGGGTTTACCGGGACCGGTCCCAGGCGCTGGGACGGGTGATTACCCGAACCGTGAAACTGGCAGACGCGTCGGACAATCCCATGCAGGAAATTTCGCCGCTGCGGGTGGCGCAGGCCCTTCGTCTGGCGCTGCGGGACGCCGTGGCGGATGCCGCCGGGCTGATCGTGGAACACTGTAAGGAATGGGCCGCAAAAACCGCGGCGGCTGAAACCAGGGAGACTGGAACATGAGCGCAGGGCACGGAAGATTTGTTGCGGTGGTCAACTGCATGGATGGGCGGGTGCAGGAGTCCGTCAGCCGGTTCGCGAAGCAGAAATTTTCCGCCGACTATGCCGATACCATAACCGAGCCGGGGCCCATCCGGGCGCTGGCCGAGGATCCGAGCGGCGCGGAAAGCGCGTCGATACGGCGGCGGCTGGACATTTCTGTCATAAAGCACCAGGCCGTGGGCATCGTGGTGGCAGGCCATGGAGACTGCGCCGGAAACCCCCGGCCACGGGAAACGCAGGAAATTCAGCTGAAGGGGGCTGTTCAGACTTTGAAGCAGTGGTTTCCAGACGTGCCGGTGGTTCCGGTCTGGGTAAGGCCGGAGGACTGGGAGGTTGAAGAACTCGGCTGAAGGGGACGCCCTCACGCCGTGCCCGAGAGGTCCAGCAGATTGTCAAAGTGGGCCGCGTTGATTTCGTGGATGATCATCCAGGCTTCAATTCGGTCCTGGGCGCCCAGCAGACGTTCCCGGTTGAGCTGGCTTCGCGCGAAGCTGGCTATGCCGGCCAGCGCCTCAAGATAATGGGCCTGCTGATTTTTGGGCGCAACCACCAGAAAAATCAGCCGGACCGGATCGCCATCCGGTGTCTGGAAGTCCACCGGTTCGCGGCATACGGCGAGGACCACTTTCACGGAGCGCCCGTGCTCCACCCAGGCATGGGGTACGGCTACGCCGTGGCCGATGGCGGTGGACCCTTCCGCCTCCCGCCTGAAGAGCGCGTCCAGCAATTCCCGGGTGGCGTAGTCGCTCAGGTGGTTCCGGCGGGCGTATGCCCGGGCGATCCGTTCCAGCGCGCGGTTTTTATCGCCGCCCGGAAGCCCCACGATGATATGGGACAGTTTAATGATCGGCCGGTCCAGTCCCGTTTCACCGGACTGTTTGAGGGCCCATTTGGTCATCAGCGGGCCAATAAGCTCATTAATGGTAACCGCGCCCAGCACCACCGTGCCGATGAATTCCGCGGAGTGGGCGGGGATCAGGTCATGGCGGCCTTCGAGCATCAGCACGAGCGCCACGCTGATGCCGGAGTGGGGCGCGAGCGCAAACCCCAGGCGTGCGGATTCCATGGGGGACCGTCCGGTCAGGATTCCGCCGCCCAGCGCCCCCATCGTTTTGCCGGCGATGCGGGCCACCATGAACAGCCCCGCCAGCAATCCGGCCTCCATTACGGAGTCCATGTGGAGCGCCGCCCCGGCCACCACGAAGAAAGAGGCATACAGCGGCATGGTCATGACCTCCGCCACCCGGAAACGGTGGGAAAGGTCATCGGAGATGTTGGCGGTGTATATTCCGTACGTCAGGCCGGCAAGAATCACATTGAGCGAGAACGCTTCGCAGACGCCGACAACGACCAGCAGAACGGCCGCCACGCTCATATCGGGCACGTCCCGGTCCAGCAGCCGCCGGGATGTTTCCGCGCCGATGGCCCCCGCCAGAAAGGATAAGGCAATACTGCCCAGGGCTTTCATCAGGGTCCAGGCGGAAAGCGATCCGTGAGGCATCTGTTCGAGCAGCGCGAAGGCGGCCGCGAACACCAGCAGGCAAAGCACCACATCAATGGCCACCACGGCCAGCAGCATGCGGGTAAAAGGCCCCCGGTTCCGGTGTTCCTGGATCAACACCAGGACGGTGGCCGGCGACGTGGCAATGGCTACCGCGCCCAGCGCGCAGGAAATCAGCCAGTCGGCGCCCATCGCCAGGCATACCAGCAGGGTAATCCCAAAAGCGGCCGCGCCTTCAGCAATGGCTATGGCCAGCGCCCGGGGCAGGATGTCCGCGATGCGCCGGAAACGCAGGCGTCCGCCCAGCATGGCCGCCATAAAACCCAGCGCGTAGGTGGTTACCGGACTCATGGAGGCGGCGATATCGACGGAACCGAACAGGTTGATTCCCATCGGACCAATCAGGAAACCCGCCGAGATGTACCCGATTTCCCTGGGGAGGCGCAGCCTGGAAGCAACATACCCGAACAGGGATCCCGCGACCAGCGCCGCGCTGGCCAAAACCAGCACATCCGTCCCGGTGACCTGTTGCAGGGCGGGATCAGCCACGTCTAACTTCTCTCCACATTTCCAGTTCAGATTTCGGCCCGGCCGAGAACCCCGTCTGCCAGGACAGGCAGAATCTCGCCGGCCTTCCCGCGCAGGAAGATGTCCGTTACATTACCGGTAAACGCTGAAGGCTGGGTATTGCATTCAATAATGGTGGCGCCGTTTTCCCGGGCCATCCACGGCAGGCTGGCGGCGGGGTACACCTGGGCGGAGGTGCCGATGACCAGCATCACGTCACAGGATGTGGCCAGGGCGTGGGCGGCGGCCAGGGGACCGGGTGGGATGATCTCCCCGAACAGAACCACATCCGGCTTCATATAGCCGCCGCACTCGCATCGGGGGGCGCCATGCGCCCGATGGCTCAGTTCCATGGCGCGCCGTCGTCCGCAGGCCGGACAGACGATCGCGTCCGCCCGGCCGTGAAATTCAACCACGTTGACGCTGCCGGCCCGGTGGTGCAGGGCGTCGATGTTCTGGGTAATTACCCCGGCGAGCCGGCCGGCTTTCTCCAGTCGGGCAAGGGCGTAATGCGCGGGATTGGGCTGGACACTGCCCAGGGTTTCGGCCAGTTCGTACCACATCACCCAGACCCGGTCCGGATCGTCATAGAAGGCGTCAATGGTGGCAAACTGGTCGGGAGGATATCGGGACCACAGCCCATCCGCGCTCCGGAAGTCGGGAATACCGCTTTCCACGGAGATTCCCGCGCCGGTAACCGCCACCGCGCGCCGGGCCTCAGCCAGGGCCCTAATGGCCCGTTCCATATGTTCTCCCCCCGCGCCATCCCCATACTGGTGGTCGCATATTCTCGCGTTCATCTTGGGGCGATTCTCTCCAATCCATTCATGTAAGGCCGCAGAGCTTTGGGTATGGTGACCGACCCGTCTTCGTTCTGGCAGTTTTCCAGTATGGCGACAGCCGTCCGGCCGACCGCCAGTCCGGAACCGTTGAGCGTGTGGACGAATTCCGGTTTTCCGCCTTCCCTGCGGAAGCGGATAGACGCCCTGCGCGCCTGGAAGTCGGTGAAATTGGAGCAGGAACTGATTTCGCGGTAAGCATTCTGCCCGGGCAGCCACACTTCAAGGTCGTAGGTTTTGGCGGCGGAAAAACCCAGATCGCCGGCGCACAGGGCCACGACCCGGTACGGCAGTTCCAGCCGTCGGAGAACCTCTTCCGCGTTGGCCGTGAGTTTTTCCAGCTCGTTCCAGGATTCCTCGGGAGCGGTAAATTTTACCAGTTCGACCTTGTTGAATTGGTGCTGCCGGATCATGCCGCGGGTGTCTTTTCCGTACGAACCGGCCTCACTGCGGAAGCAGGGGGTATAAGCGGCGTAATAGAGCGGCAGCTGGGCGGCGTCAAGGATTTCATCCCGATGGATGTTGGTGACGGGCACTTCGGCGGTGGGAATGAGCCACAGGTCGGCGCCTTCCACGCGGAACAGGTCTTCGGCGAATTTGGGCAGCTGGCCGGTGCCTCTCATGCTGTCTGAATTTACCATGAAGGGAGGAAGCACTTCGACGTATCCGTGCTCTCGGGTATGCAAATCCAGCATGAAATTGATCAGGGCCCGTTCCAGCAGCGCGCCCGCGCCGACAGAGAGGGAGAACCGGGCGCCTGAAAGTTTGGCGGCGCGGTCAAAATCCAGAATGCCCAGCATCCGTCCGATTTCGACATGGTCCCGGGGTTCAAAAGCAAACTGGCGGGGCTCCCCCCACACGCGGATAACGGGGTTATCCTCAGCGGACGCGCCATCCGGCACGGAATCGTCAGGGATATTGGGCAGGGTCAGCATGCGCTGGTTCAGCGCTTCGTCGATTTCCGAGAGCTCTTTTTCGAGCCGGGCGATTTTTTCTTTTACCAGGCGCATGGCTTCGATGGCTTCGGCGGCGTCTCCGCCGGATTTTTTAGCCTGCGCGATGGCCGCGCTGGCGCGGTTCTGTTCCGCGCGGCCCTGCTCCAGTTCATAAAGTACGCCCCGGCGTTTCGCGTCCAGTTCCAACAGCGCATCCAGGTCAAAAGCGGAATGCCGCCGCTGCAGGGCGCGGCGAATCCGGTCGGGTTCGGCTCTCAGCAATTTTATGTCGATCATAAGTCGTTCTTTCCGCTCGCTCCGTCCATCGTTTTCCCCTCCAAAAGGGCGATCAGACGGTTCATGTGGTCCGTGTCGTAATACTCGATCTCGATTTTTCCGCCCCCGGATTGTTTGGCGCGCACGCGCACGCGGGTGCCGAAGCGCTGCCGGAGCAGTTCTTCCACGCCGGCCAGATGGGGATCCGTCTGCCGGCCGCTTTTTTTGGGTGGGGATTTCTTTCGGTCCTGTCGGGCGGCGGTCACCAGCGCCTCCGCCTGGCGGACCGAGAGGTCTTCTTCCTGAATCTTCCGGGCCAGCCGGACTATAGCCTGGGGAGAATCGAGCCCCAGGAGCGCCTTGGCGTGACCGGTGGAAAGCGTGCCGTCCGCAACCATCTGGCGCACAGGATCGGGCAGGTTCAGCAGGCGAAGGGTGTTGGTTACGGCGACGCGGCTCCTGCCGACCTCTTCAGCCAATTTTTCCTGGGTCCATCCGAAATCCCGCATCAGGGCGGCGTAGGCTTCCGCCTGTTCAATGGGATTCAGGTCATCCCGGTGCAGGTTTTCGATCAGGGCCAGCAGCAGCAGATCATTATCCGGGACATCCCGCACGAAAACGGGCACTTTATCCACATCGGCCATAACCGCCGCGCGGCACCGGCGTTCCCCCGCCACGATTTCAAGTTCGCCCCGGCTGTTTTTCCGGGCGACGATGGGTTCCTGCAGGCCGTGACGGCGGATGGAATCCGCCAGTTCGGCAAGCGCGTCTTCGTCATACTGTTTTCTGGGCTGTTTGGGGTTCGGGCGAAGTTCCGTGGGGGAGACCCAAAGAATGCCGGAACCGGGCTGTTCCGCGGCCTGGGCGGCATCGGAAGGTTTTTGAGTTCCTGCCGGAGCCGCCTGATCCAGCAGCCCTTTGGGTATGAGGGCGTCCAGTCCCCGCCCCAGCCTTTTTTTTCGGGAATCAGGCACGGGCGATAACCTCCTGGGCCAGCGCCTGGTAGGCCTGGGCGCCGGTGGACCTTGGATCATACGCGACGATATTTTTCCCGTAGCTGGGCGCCTCGCTGAGGCTGACATTCCTGGGAATGACCGTGTTGAACACATGGGATCCCAGATGCGTTCGGACATCCTGGACCACCTGCCGGGCCAGGTTGGTATGCTGAAACATGGTCAGTAGCACGCCCAGCAGGGACAGTCCGGGGTTCAGGCCGTCCCGGACCCGCATCACGGTCTGGATCAGCTCGCTCAGTCCCTCCATCGCGTAATATTCACACTGCATGGGAATCAGCACGCGGTCAGCCGAAGTAAGGCCATTCACGGTAAGCAGTCCCAGCGACGGCGGACAGTCCACGATAAGGTAATCAAAGGTGTCCCGGAGCGGCTGCAGGGCATCCCGCAGCCGAAACTCCCGGCGGTCCACCTCCACCAGTTCCACCTCCGCGCCCGCGAGATGTCGGGTGGATGGCAGCAGGGAGAGCCGCGGCGTGTCCGTTTCCACGACCGCGCTGGCGGCCGGCGCGCCTTCCACCAGCACGTCATATACAGTGCGCTGCAGGGCGTTCCGGTCTACGCCGACGCCCTGTGTGGCATTTCCCTGGGGATCGAGGTCGGCCAGCAGCACGCTCCGCCCGGTCAGCGCCAGGCAGGCGGCGAGATTTACCGCGGTCGTGGTCTTGCCTACGCCGCCTTTCTGGTTGGCTATGGCGATAATACGTCCCATGGAAACATTCCGGAATGCGCAAGGGGGGTATCCGCACCCTTTCATGGTATGATACGGGCAGCGGGCATGGGGATGCAATTAGATAAGGTTCTGATGCGGTTATGTCCCGAATACTGGTAACAGGCTGCGCCGGTTTTATCGGTTCCCACCTGGTGGAAGCGCTGCTGCGCCGCGGCGAGGACGTTGGTGGAATCGATTCCTTCAATGACTATTATGATCCGGAAGTGAAGCGCCGGAACCTGCGGTGGGCCGCGGGACACAGCCGGTTTTCGCTGTATGAAGGCGATATCTGTGATGAACCGTTCGTCCGGAAGGTTTTTGAATGGTTCCGTCCGGACGTGACCGTACATCTCGCCGCCCGGGCCGGAGTCCGTCCGTCCATTCAGGAACCCAACCTGTATCATCGGGTAAATGTAATCGGAAGCCAGCACATTCTGGACGCCTGCCGGGATTTCGGCTGCCGGCGGCTGGTATTTGCCTCCAGTTCATCCGTTTATGGCGGCAGCGACCGGGTACCGTTCCGGGAAGATGATCCGGTTTCCCGGCCTGTCAGCCCCTATGCGGCTACCAAGCGGATGAATGAACTCCAGGGCCACGTGTACAGCCATCTGTATGGGCTCCAGGTAACTATGCTCCGCTTTTTCACGGTGTACGGCCCGCGGCAGCGCCCGGACATGGCGATCCACAAGTTCGCGCGGGCCATTCTGGATGGGCGGCCGGTGACGATGTACGGAGACGGATCAACCCGCAGGGATTACACCTATATCGACGACATCACCAGCGGAGTCCTGGCGGCGATCGACCATCCGCGGGACTACGATACATTCAATCTTGGAGAAAGCCGAACCGTGAGCCTTGCCGAACTGATCGCGCAGCTGGAGTCCGTGCTCGGGCGCCGCGCCGTGATTGACCGGCAGCCGCTGCAGCCCGGCGACGTGCCCATCACGTATGCCGATATCAGCCATGCCCGGGAAGTGTTGGGCTGGGAACCCCAGGTGCCGATAGAAGAAGGGTTGCGTCATTTCGCGGAGTGGCTGGCGAACCCGTGGTAACCCTGGCGGAAATGCCGATTGTCCGCAGATCAGGACAGGTTGTAGCGGATTTTTTCAATGGCGCGCTGGACTTGGGTTTTATCCAGTCGGCTTGGGCTGGGCGTAAACAGGTAATCGATCCGGGTGGTATCGCGGGTGGGTTCGCGCCAGGAGCGCGCGTCCAGCACGGCCAGCGGCTCGAGTCCGCTCTGCCGCGCCAGCTCCAGGATTACGTTGGTGGCATACGCTTTTTCCTCGCATTCAAATACCACCGCGCCATCCCGGGTCAGCCGGGTCAGGCATGAGGCGGATTCTGGAAACCACCGGCTTTCCCAGGTAAGCATGAAATCCCCTACGGGCTCGACCCAGGACTGGTTGCCAAAAACTTCCGCCATGAGCAGTTCCGTGACCATATCGAAGTAAAGCAGCCCCCCCGGTTTCAGCGCGGCTGCCATGGCCTGCAATGCCCGGCGGACCGCCTCCGTGGACAGCAGAAAGTTCATGGAATCGAAGAGACACGTAATAAAATCCACGGCGCGGACGGGGATGGCTTCCAGGTTTCCGACAAAAAGCGGCGCTGCCGTCCGTGTTGCCGCGTTTCGGAGCATGGCGGGGGACAGATCAAATCCAAATGAGATCCAGCCGGCGTTCCGGGTCCGTTCCAGGAGCGCGCCGGTGCCGCACGCCGCGTCGAGATGGGTAAAACCGGGCGGCAACAGCGCGGACAGTTCATGGCAAATGGCGAACCAGCGGCCATAATCCACATGGACCATGAGCGCGTCATATACGGAGGCGAGGCGGTCAAATCGGTCCGGTTCAGCCATGGGATTCGGCATCCTTTTTTTCCAGCCAGAACAGAAACGCGGCGGTATTGGGATCCCGGGTTTCTTTGCGCTGGCTGAACAGGTTTTTCTGCCTCGCCACATAAAGCAGGGCCGCGCGGAAACCTTCTTTGCGCAATATCTCCCGGGCGATGCCGGCTTCGGGATATTTTCTGCCCGGTTCCGCGAAATCCGCCACGATCAGCCCCTGCCCCAGGGGACCCAGTCCCGGCCGGCCGGTGGTGTGCCAGGCGATAGCCTCGCGGGCCGCGTCGCTGAGCCCGAACTGTTCCCCGCAGAGCGCTGCCGCCAGGGGGCCGTGCAGCAGTACCGGCCGCTCCAGCTGCGCCTCAGATACGGGCAGACGCAGCCTTCGCGCTTCGGCCAGCAGTTCCTCTCCGGAAAGGTCGCGGCAGTAATCGTGCAGCAGCCCTACGGCAACAGCTTCGTCGTGGTCCAGGCCGATGCCCGGGGCGAACGAGGAGAAATATTCAGCGACGAAAACACAATGGGTTACCCTGCCATCCTTGAGGCGGGCGCGGATGGCCTGCAGATACGCTTTGGCCCGTTCGCACCGGCTTATCGGCATCCGTACAGCCCTTTTCGACGGATCAGGTCCAAAACGGGTTCCGGAAGGGCGTGGGCAGGGTATTTTCCGCGACGCAGGGATTCCCGGATCTCCGTGGATGAAAGCGGGATCGGTGAGAACTGGAGTATCGTGGAACGGTTCATGACATCGTGATGCAGCGGGGGAGGGGCGCCGCCTTCTCTGGGCAGAACCAGCAGGCGCGCCATTTCCAGAATTTTCTGGGGTTCGCGCCAGTGGGGCAGGTCCAGCGCGGCATCATATCCCATGATCAGGTACAGTTCGGCTTCGGGATGTGCCGCCCGAATCTCCCGCAGGGTGTCCACCGTGTAAGAGGGACCCGGTCGCCGAATTTCGAGATCGCTCGCCTCGAATTCCGGATATGCCGAAACGGCGGCCTCAACCATAGCCAGGCGGTCTTCGGCCGGGGTTGAGACATAATTGCGCTTGTGCGGGGGATGAGCCGACACGACGAACAGGACCCGGTCGAGCTGTGCCTGGTCCCGGGCCGCCTCCGCGATGGCCAGGTGAGCCCGGTGTACCGGGTCAAAGGTGCCTCCCAGAATGCCGATTCGCAGCCGGTCACTCACGGATCTGGCCATTGCCCCGGACCACGTATTTGAGCGTGGTAAGCCCCTCGAGGGCCATAGGTCCCCGGCAGTGCAGTTTGCTGGTGCTGATGCCGATCTCAGCGCCCAGGCCAAACTCATAACCGTCCGTAAAACGGGTGGAAGCATTGACGTACACCGCGGCGCTGTCCACTTCGTCCAGGAAGCGCTCAGCCGCTTCGTAGCTCTCGGTCACGATCGCGTCCGAATGGTGGGATCCGTATTCATTGATATGCGCGATGGCTTCGTCCAGGGAAGAGACAATGCGGATGGACAGGATCTTGTCCAGGTATTCCGTGCGCCAGTCCTCTTCCGTGGCGGGAAAACAGTCGATCAGCATACGGGTGCGTTCGCATCCGCGCAGTTCGCATCCCGCTTCGGCGAGGGCCAGGCAAATATCCCGCAGCATGACGGGCGCCGCCGACTGGTGCACCAGCAGCGTCTCCATGGCGTTACATACGCCAGGCCGCTGCAGCTTCGCGTTCAGCACGATTTTCATGGCCTTTTCCGGATCCGCGTCCTCATGGAGATAGACGTGGCAGACGCCGTCGAGATGCGCGACGACCGGGATCCTGGATTCGGCATATACCCGGCTGATCAGGCTTTTCCCGCCCCGGGGCACGATCAGGTCCACATACTGGTCCATCCGCAGCAGATGCCCCACGGCCTCCCGGTCCGCGGTTTCGATGATCTGGATGGCGTTTTCCGGAGCGTGCGCCGCCGCCAGGGCGTCCCGGAGTATGGCCGCAATGGCCAGGTTGGACCGCAGCGCCTCCGACCCGCCCCGCAGGATGCAGGCGTTCCCGGATTTCAGGCAAAGCCCGGCCGCGTCCGCCGTGACGTTGGGGCGGCTTTCATAAATGATGCCCACCACGCCGATGGGCTGGCGGATCCGGGCAATGCGGAGTCCATTGGGGTGCACATACTGGCTGACGATATCCCCAACGGGATCCGGCAGGGCGGCCACGGTTTCGAGCCCTTCCGCCATGGCTTCGATCCGTTTATCCGTCAGCTCCAGCCGGTCGAGCATGGCCGCGGAAAGGCCCTTTTCCCGTCCCGCTTCGAGGTCTTTTGCGTTTTCGGCTTTAAGGATTTCCCGGGACGAGCGGAGCCGGCTGGCCGCTTCGCGAAGCGCGGCATCCTTAACGGACCTGGACACGGAACGCAGCGCGTGCGCGGCCGCCCGGGCCTGTTGTCCCATAGGTTCCAGGGGATTCTGTTCACTCATGGATGCATCCTCCCGTTACGGTCACAGCAGTGACCGGCATGGCTCGTTGGTTACGGGGTTAATACTACCAGATTATCCCGGTGAATCACTTCTTCCCGGCACCGGGCGCCCAGCGCCTGCCGGACTTCCGGCGTGTGCATCCGCATGATGCGCCGCAGGGTGTCCGCGTCGTAATTGGCAATGCCGCGGGCCAGGACCTGTCCCGATTCATCGGCGACCGATACCGTGGCGCCGGCCGGGAATTCACCTTCCACAGCCGTGATGCCGGCAGGAAGCAGACTGGACCCTTTTTCCAGGATTGCCCGGGCAGCCCCCTCATCGATCTGAACCGTTCCGCGCGACAGTCGGCCGAAAGCAATCCAGCGTTTTCGGTGGCTGATGCCGTCTCCGGCCGGTTTGAAACGGGTGCACGGCATGGTCTGGTCCAGCACGCCGTTAATGATGCCGGGCCGGGTTCCGTTCGCGATGACGCAGACTACGCCCGCCGCGCCCGCGATGCGGGCCGCTTCAAGCTTGGTGCGCATGCCGCCGGTTGAGGCGATGCTGCCCGCGCCCTCGGCCACGGCGCTCAG
>JAKOTZ010000070.1 GCA_029776995.1 Candidatus Hydrogenedentota bacterium | reverse complement strand
CCAGCAGCCCGGCCAGTTGTTTTCCGAAACCGATATGGGATTCATCCGTGTCCGATCCAAACAGCACGCCCACCACCGAGAAATCTTCCAGCGCGACCTGCAAAAAAGGCAGCTGCACTTCAAGGGTATGTTCGTCATAGTGCGCGAAGGCAGGTCCGGGCGGCAGCAGTTCCGCAATTTGCCGGGCCAGTCCGCGGTCGGTCGGCACAATGCCCAGCGGGGTTTCCCAGTCTTCGTCTGTCAGGACCGCCGCCCCGTCAAATCGGTAGCGGTGGGACCGTCCCAGCAGGATGACCCGGCGAATGGGCGCCCCCCGCCACAGCCTGTGCGCTTTGCCCGCGCATGCGCCGGAATACACATATCCCGCGTGCGGAGCAATCAGGGCCGCGGGGTACGCGTGGGAGTTACAATCCTGTTCTTCGCCGGCCAGAAACTGTTCCACCATATGCCTCAACTGTGAGGCGGACTGGGGATAAAACATGCCGCTCACCGCCGCGGGACGAGGTCTCATATCCTTCTCTCCGGGCACCGATTACACGCATATAATCCTTTCGTATTATAATGGGAACCGGGGGCTGGATGTGGGCAATCGGAAAGGAACTCTCATGACGCCGCAGCCTATTATTCTCGAGCAGCTGGTGAACATGTCCCATTATTTGGGGGATCCCGGAAAACCCTATGCCATTCTTGGGGAAGGCAACACCTCCGCGAGAATTGACGAAGACACTTTTTTCATCAAAGCTTCAGGAACCACCCTCGCCACCATGAAACCGGAAGATTTTCTGCCGGTTTCCATTTCCCGGGTGGTCTCTATTCTCGATGATGCCCATGCGGATGATGCCGCGGTTGCCGCGGCGTTGCGTGGAGCCTTGCTGGATCCCTCGGAGAAAAGGATGCCCTCCGTGGAAACCGTGCTGCACGCCGTGCTCTACCAGTATCCGGATATCAATTTTATCGGGCACTGCCATCCGGAAGCGATCAATGCCCTGATGTGTTCAGTTCACGCGGAAGAAGCCGCCCTGGGGCGCCTGTGCCCGGATCACATCGTGGTCGTGGGACGCAGTTCGGTATATGTTCCCTATACCGATCCGGGACTGCAGCTGGCCCGGGCAATCCGGCAGCTGGTGCGCGAATTTATCGACCGGGAGGGCGAACTGCCCAAGTCGATCTATCTGCAGAACCACGGTTTCTTTGCGTTGGGCGCCACTCCGAAAGCAGTTTGCAACATCTTTGACATGGCCGAAAAGATGGCCCGGATTCTGGTGGGCGCCTACAGCGTGGGCGGTCCCCGGTTTATGTCCGAGGCCGATATCAACCGGATCCATACCCGTCCGGATGAACACTACCGGCAGAAACTGTTAAGTCTAAAAAAGTAATTACGCCCTGGCGGACGCCTGGTACAGGAGAAACCTTCATGAGCAAACTGGAAGCGTATAAACGCGCGGATGCGCCGTTGCCCGAAACCTACCGCGCGTGGTGGGTGTACGGCGCGGGACTTGAGAACGTCGGCCGGGACGGGAAGCCGGTCGAGAAAACATTGCGGCCGCCCCAGGACAACGAAGTGCTGGTGCGGGTGGACGCGCTGGGGCTGTGCCTCTCCGACATGAAGATCATCGCCCAGGGCAGCGCGCATCCCCGGCTGCGGGGACGGGACCTGTCCACGGATCCTACCGTTCTGGGGCATGAGTGCGCGTGCACGCTGGTGGCTGCCGGGGCCCAGTGGAAGGACAAATTCTTTCCGGGCCAGCGCTTTATCGTACAGGCAGATATTTACTACAAAGGCGTTAATGACGCCTTTGGATACATGATCCCGGGAGGCCTTGGCGAATTCAGCTATCTGGACCACCGGGCGCTGGATGGAGATGAGGGATGTTATCTGTTGCCGGTACAGCCCCATGTGGGCTACAGCCAGGCCGCGCTGGCGGAACCGTGGGCGTGCGTGGAAATGTCCTACAGCGTTGAGGACCGGGTCATCCCTAAACCCGGCGGTCAAATGCTGATCGTGTCGACGAATCCAAACGCCTGGGCAGGCCGGTATCCCCATGCCCGGTTCGTCAAACATGGCGAAGACCTGCCTGAAGGGGGCGGATGGGATGACATTATCATCGAGAATCCGACGCCCGCTTTGCTGGAACGGTGCGCCGAACAGCTGAACATTGGCGGTTGCGTGTTTCTTATCGGTGACCCGGTAGAAGACGGCTATGTTTCTCTGGACGTTGGTGCGGTTCACTACCAGAACAAACGGTACTACGGCGGCATTTCGATGGAAGACATCGCGGCCAGGTGCCGCAGGCAGGACCTGCTGCCCGGCGGAGCGTCGCTGTTCATTGGCGCGGGCGGACCGATGGGCCAGATGCATGTGCAGCGGGCCATAGAGAAACAGAACACATCATCCCGGGTGGTCGCCACGGATCTGGACCGGGGGCGGCTGAACCACATTGAGCGGCGTTTCGGATCGCTGGCCCGGCAGCGCGGGGTGGAATTCATTACCCTGTGTCCGGCGGATTTTGCTTCTCCGGAGGCGTATGACCAGAAAGTGCGGGAACTGGGCGGCCCTGGCGGCTATGATGACGTGTGCGTGCTTGTTCCGGTTCCCGCGCTGGTGCGTCAGGCCATCGATCTCGCCGGCAATCACGCGCTGGCCAATCTCTTCGCGGGGATTCCCACGGGAACCCGGGCGCAAGTTTTGCTGAGCCGGCTGTGCAAAGGGGTGAAAATGGTGGGCACCAGCGGTTCGCGCATCAGCGATCTGCGCCGGATTCTCTCGCTGGTGGAGGCTGGAGAGCTGGATACCAACCGGAGTGTCGCGGCGATCGGTGGGCTGGAAGCGGCCCATGATGGGCTGCGCGCGGTAAAAGAGGCGCGTTTTCCGGGGAAGACCGTGATTTATCCCCAGATTTCCGGACTGCCGCTGATGACCCTGGAGGAAGTGGCGGTGCGTTTTCCGTCGGTGGGGGCGAAGATGAGCGCGGAAGGAAGCTGGACTGTTGAAGCGGAGGCGCAACTGCTGGAGGAACTGCTGCCATGAACAGGCTGATCCTGGAGGACCGTAAAGCCATTGTAACGGGAGGCGCCCAGGGACTGGGCGCGGCGATTTCCGAACACCTCGCGGAAGAAGGGTGTGATGTGATCATCTGGGATATCAACGCGGCCCAGGCGGAACAAACCGCCCGCGAAGTCGCGGAGAAGACAGGTCGCCGCGTTCTCGGACGGGCCGTTGACGTGACGGACGCGGAAGGCGTGCGCCGCGCGGTGGATGAAGCGGTCGACATCATGGGCCGGCTGGACATCATGGTGTGCAACGCGGGGATTCTTATTTCGGGCGATTCCATTACGTTTGATGTCGAAAAATGGCGTAAGGTCATTGATGTGGACCTTACCGGATATTTTATCTGCGCCCGGGAGGCTGCCCGGGTCATGCTGCCCCGGCGCAGCGGCGTCATCATTCAGATCAATTCCAAATCCGGCAAGAAAGGCAGTTTTCGCAACAGCGCTTACGCCGCGGCCAAATTCGGCGGCATCGGCGTGACCCAGAGCCTCGCGCTGGAATTTGCGGAACAGGGTATCCGGGTCAACGCGGTATGCCCGGGGAACCTGCTGAATTCGCCGCTGTGGGTCAACAGCCTGTTCAAGCAGTATGCCGCCAATCAGGGCATCACTGAGGAAGAGGTCAGAAAAAAGTATATTGACCAGGTTCCCATGAAACGCCCGTGCGAATACCGGGACGTGACCAATGTTGTGGTTTTCCTCGCCTCCGACGCGGCATCGTACATGACCGGTCAGGCGATTAACGTAACAGGCGGCCAGGAAATGCGCTGACCCGCCTCCCGAGGTGTCTCCATGATGGCCGAATACAATCTTCCCGATAATGAAATTCGCCTGGTCCAGGCTATGCTGGTCCGGAGGCCGGACCTCCATACCTGCGTGGATGAGCTGATTGACGCGCACAAAGCGCTCGTTACCTGTTTTTCGCGGGGCGGCACGCTGTTCACCTGCGGCAATGGCGGATCCTGGGCCGACGCGCTGCATATTGTGGGGGAGCTTTGCAAGAGTTTTGAGCGGAAGCGCCCCCTTGATGAGGATTACGTCGCGGCCCTGCGGCAGATGCCTTTTGGGGAGGATCTCGCGCAGCATCTGGAGTCGGGGCTGCGGGCGATAACCCTGGGTCTGAACGGGGCGCTCAAGACCGCCGTGGAAAACGACTGCCCCCTGCGGGATATCGCTTTTGCCCAGGAATTGAACGTGATGATGCGGCCGGGTGATGTGCTGCTGGCCCTGTCGACCAGCGGAAAAGCGGTGAACTGCCGCATGGCCATGTCGGTAGCCCGGGCGAAAGGAGGGATTACGATCGCCATGACCGGACCGCATGGCGGGCCCATGGCGGAGTTCGCCGATATCGTTATCCGGGCGCCGGGGGATTCCACCAAGGCGATCCAGGAAGCCCACGCGACGCTGTGGCACACGCTGTGCTGCCTGGTGGAAATTCGCTTTTTCCCTGATTTGCGTTCCTGATTCTGGAGCCCCGGCCTGGGCGGACCTTATTATGTCCCGGCCGTAATGTAAATCCAGCGGCGCGACGCCTCCGCCGGCACGTCCACTTGCAGGATTCCAGGCTCTACGGTTAGGGGTAGGGCAGTCCCTTTGCTTCCCGGCGTGTTGCCTTCGATCCATGCTTCCGCGCCGGCAGTGATGTTCTCCGATACGGGAACCCGAAGTTTCCCGGCCCCGATGACGAAAAGAGCCAGGATTGCCCCTCCCGGCGTCCGCCGCGCCTCGGGAACGGGAGCCCAGGAAACGAAAGGCATGATCCGGTCGGCAAACACGGTTTCCACACCGTTCACGCGGATGCGGTCGCATTTCCATCCCGCAAAAGCAATCAGACGGTTCTCCTGGTCTACCCGGAAAGAGACGGTGTCGCTGCCGGAAAAATCGATTTCGTAGCCGGCGGCCCGGAAGCCGCTCAGCTCCACCCGGTTTTCCGGAAGGTTCAGCGATTTTACGATAGCTTCATCCTCCTCCGCATTCCGCGCGAAACCGCCCGGCCAGTTCTCTTTCAGGTCCCTGAGATGGGGCGCTATGGCTACCGCGCCGTTTGGGAAACGACACACCATGTAGGGGCCGGTCCTCGAAATGACATCCGTGTTGTCGTTTATGTCAGGAAACCGGCCGGACGGCGGATATGCCCCGAACCGGCAGAGAATGTCAAACCAGTATCGGGTCTCATAGCCCAGCGAGGCAGACTGGTCATCCCGGGGACGGAACCCCAAAAAGGCCAGCAGGCCATTGCCCGGAGTTCGACGTGCCGCGCCGATCACCGGTCCGTTATTTACACGGGCCGCGGGCG
>JAKOTZ010000063.1 GCA_029776995.1 Candidatus Hydrogenedentota bacterium | reverse complement strand
CGCTTGCGATCTATCTGATTGGCCGTTATCTTAAGATATCGCCCCGACGATCACGTCGCTGTACCCGTCCCCGTTCACGTCGCCCGCGGTCGACACCGACTAGCCGAATTGAGCGTTGGCCTGGTCGCTTTCCGCCGTCCAGCCGGGCGAGACGGACAGGCCCGACGCCGAGCCGTAATACACATGCGCGCGGCCCTCATTCTCCTCGCCGCTGTCATACAAGAACGCTCCCACGATCACGTCGCTGTACCCGTCCCCGTTCACGTCACCGGCCGCGGAAACCGACTACCCGAAACACGCGGTATCCTGGTCGCTCTCCGCCGTCCAGCCGGGCGCGGTGGACAGGCCCGACGCCGAGCCGTAATACACGTATGTCCGGCCTTCATCGGTCTGACCGTTGTCGTAAAATGGCGCCCCGACTATGATGTCGCTGTAGCCGTCACCGTTCACGTCCCCGGCCGTGGAAACGGAATATCCAAAATACGCGGCATCCTGGTCGCTCTCCGCCGTCCAGTCCGGCGCGGCGGACAGACCTGACGCCGAGCCGTAATACACGTATGTCCGGCCTTCATCGGTCTGGCCGTTGTCGTAAAATGGCGCCCCGACAATGATGTCGCTGTAGCCGTCACCGTTCACGTCCCCGGCCGTGGAAACGGAATATCCAAAATATGCGGTAACCTGGTCGCTCTCCGCCGTCCAGTCCGGCGCGGCGGACAGCCCCGACGCCGAACCGTAATACACGTACGCACGGCCTTCCTCCGCCTCGCCGTTGCTGAAGTAAGGAGCTCCGATGATCACGTCGCCGTAGCCGTCACCGTTCACGTCGCCGGCCGTGGAGACCGAACTACCGAAAAACGCGTGGCCCTGGTCGCTCTCCGCCGTCCAGTTCGGGGATGCGGATAACCCCGACGCCGAACCGTAATACACAAACGCCCGCCCTTCATCCGTCTGGCCGTTGTCGTAATAAGGCGCCCCCACGATCACGTCGCTGTACCCGTCCCCGTTCACGTCTCCCGCGGTGGTGACCGAATTCCCGAATAACGCATAGGCCTGGTTGCCCTCCGCCGTCCAGCCGGGCGTGGTCAGCAGCGGATCGATCACCACCGGATACACGGCCCCGGACACCTTAGCCTCCAGCCGGATCAACCCCTCCGGCGTCACGGACATCGACGCCGGCAGCTCCCGGCCCGACGCGTCCACCACCCGAAGCTTCCCGTAGTGCAGCACCCGCGCCCCCGAACCGTCATACAGGGCAATCTCCGCCCCTTCCAGCGCCGGGCGCAGTCCGCCCCCCACCTCCAGCTCCACCGACACCGTGTCCCCCGACACCGGCGGCCGATGCAGCGTGAACCCCTGCTCCAGCCCTTCCGGACGGTTCTCGTACCACTCCTCCACTCCAGCGCCCCGCAGGTACCGCAGCCGGTTCCCTTCCGCAGACAGCTCCACCCGTTCAGACCACCCGGGATACCCGGATACCTCCCGCAGTTTCAGGCCCAGCAACCATCCCCCGGAATCCGGCGTTACCCGGGGCGCCACCGCCAGCCCCTCGGCGGTAAACCGGGCGCGCAGGTTCTGCGACCGATTCGGCGCCTGCCATCCGGCGGGAACAGCCGCGTCCGATGTATCTTCCGGATGCCACGGGGAGAAATGGTATTCCTCTTCCGCGATCCGGCGCTGGACCTGGGACCACCAGCTTTCCGACACCCCGGCGGGCAGGGACGCGTCTTTCTCCGCCAGCCGATCCGCCCGGGATCCATCCGCCTGAGTGGACGCCGCCGGTACTGAAACCGAAGCGCCCGCCTCCTCCGGAGACGCCGCACCAAATGCTGCCACCGGGGAACACAACATGCCCCCCAGGATCAGCGCGATACCCACGAAAACGGAATGAGAGAAGCAGAAGCAACGAGAAGCTGTGAACATACCCGCTCCTTTCGTTGGACAGTACCCCAGGGGCGGGTGCTGTTCCACAGTTGGCGGCCACAGGCCGCGCGATTCCGTTAAAATTTATGGTCAGGCGCTCCCATAAGGAAAGCCCCTCCCACTCGGGCGCCCCCCTCCCGGAGGAAGGCTTCCTCATACACTAACCGGCGAAAATTTTATCAAAGTTAAACGGATTTGTCAATCAGAAACCGCCGGAATACCCGCCGGTTAAGCGTAACGGGAAATGGCAAACCGAGTGAATCCCCCGGTAAAACACGGATTCCGGCGGGGGCAGGGATGACGGTTTGGGGCGGGGCGTTACGCGCGGGCGGGTTCGGCGGCGCAGCCCAGGATTTCGAGGATCGGGGTCTCTTCCGCCTCGACGGTGAAGGGCTCCACGGCGTTGTCCGGGGCTTTGAGCCCGTGCCCTGCCAAAAGGCACACCACCCGGAACCGGCCGCCTATTCTGGGCGCGCCGGCATCAAAAAAGCCTTCCTGGACCAGTTTCCGGAGTCCGGGGATGCCGGCGGCGCTGTCCGGCTCGCGGAAAACGGCTTTGATATGGGTTCTTGAAAACTGAAAATAATTTCAGGTATAATCCCCGTGAACACAGGGTGCCGGAATGCTCCGGATTGAGAAAAGGGGATTGATATGGCACTGCGCGCGGAAGACCTGATCCGGTGGGGCGCTCCAGCCGCCCTCGCTGAAACCTGGATCCGCGAATCCGGCGGATCCTTCCTGCCCATCCAGCTGCAGGCGGCCCGGGAAGGGCTGCTGTTCAGCGGACTCTCCCTGATCCTGCGCGGGCCTACCGCCAGCGGCAAGTCTTTCGCCGGCGAAATGGCGGCCCTGTGTTCCGCCTTCCGGGGACGGCGCGCCGTTCTGCTGTCCCCCCTGCGATCCCTCGCGGAAGAGCAGTTTGAACGGCTCCGCCGCCGTTACGGCCCCTCCGGCTGCCGGATCCTCATCGCCACCCGGGAGCACCGGGCCAGCGACCGGGATTTCAGGGCCGGGCGTTTTGATATCGCCGTGGCCGTCACCGAGAAATTCCTGGCTGCCGCTGCCGCATGTCCCGCCCTGCCCAGGATGGTGGGCACCGTGGTCGCCGATGAGATTGACCTGCTGGCCGATCCCGAACGGGGACCGGCGCTGGCCCTGGCCCTCGAAACGGCCCGGCGGGCTCACTGCCGGATCGTCGGCCTGGCAGGCGCGCTTCCCTGGACCAACCAGCTGGCCCAAAACCTGGGCGCGCGGCTGATCCGGACGGAACACCGGCCGGTTCCCCTGTGCCTGGGGGTCCTGCGCGGGGGCCGGTTCCGCTACCGGATCCCTCCCGACACGCCGTCCCACGAGGAAATCCTGACCGACCCGATCGCCGCCGGCACCGAATCCCGGGAGGACCTGCTGCTTGAAACAGTCCGGCAACTGGGCGACCGGCAGGAACGGTGCCTGGTATTCGCCAGAAGCCGGATGGAAGCCGCGCGGCTGGCAGCGGCCCTCGCGGACCGGGCGCGCTGGCCGGCCGCGGCGGAAGCGTATGACCAGGCGGTCAGCCTTCCGCCGACGCGGAACCGGGACCTGCTGCTCCATACGCTCGCGTCAGGCGCGGCTTTCCACAGCGGCGACCTCACGCCCGAAGAGCGGCGGCTGGTGGAAACGGCTTTCCGGCGGGGCGAAGTCCGCGCGGTCTGCGCCACCGCCACCCTGGCGTGGGGGGTAAATCTGCCCGCGGACAATGTGTTTTTGCCCGCGGAAAAATGGGTGGCCGGTCCGGGATCAGGGACCCCGTGGAAAGCTCCCCTGGCTCCGTGGGAACGCGCGGCCATGGCGGGACGGGCGGGACGCCCCGGCGCCAGCGGACTCGGCTTTGGCCGGGCCATACTTCTCGCTTCCTCCCTGTTTGAAGCGGAAAGCCTGTGGGACCGCTATGTCGCGCCGTCCGCTTCGCGGGAGGAAAACCTCCCGCCCCGCAGCGCCGCTCCCGTCCCGGGAGCTGAAGCCGGGGCGCTGCTGGCCCTGGGGGCGGTATCGGGAAGGTGCCGCGCCGCGGACCTGGACGCTTTCTTCAGCCGGTGGTTTCCGGCGGCCGGTGAGCGGCGGAACGGAGGGTGTCCCGCCGCGGACCGGGCCTTTGACGACTGTATCCGCGCCGGACTGATCGTCCCCGCGCCGGACGCGCCCGCGGCGCCCGGAACCGGGGATACTGCCGGAGGCGCCGCTTTCGCGCTGACCTCCTCGGGACGGGCCGCGGCTACCCGCGGCATTACGCCGGCCACCGCGGAAGCCCTCGCGTCGTGGCTCCGCGAACAGGATCCGGCAGCGCGGGCCGACGTGGAAATTCTGGCCGCGCTGTTTATGACCGAAGACGGCGAACAGGCCCGGGTACCCGCCGGACGGGCCGGGACGGACTGGTCCGAACTGGCCGAACGCCTGCGGGGCATGGCCGATTACCTGCTCCCGGACAGCCATGCGCCCCTGCTCGACCTCATTGCCCGGTGCCGGGAACAGGAACTCCGGGCCATCCGCGCGGGACGCGCCGCCGAGGCGGTCGCCCTGTGGATGTCGGGGCGTTCCCTGCCGGAAATTGAACGGGTCACGGGGCTTACCGCCGGGACCGTACTCGAGCTGCGCGACACCGCCGCGTGGCTGGCCGATGCCGCCCTGGCCATGGCCGAAGCGCTGAGCCTGTCCGAAACGGTCCGCGAACGGCTCCAGTCCATGGAGATCCGGGCGCGGCTGGGCATTCCGGAGTCCGTGGAAAACATCGCGCGGTTGCTGGAACAGGCGGGTATTCAGCCTGAACGCGCGCCGCTGCTGGCGCTGCGTGACCGGGAATTCCACGCCGGAACCGTCCGGGATATCCTCTCCCGCGGCGCGGCGGATGGCATCATTCCCCGCGCCTGGCTTGACGCCCTCGGCGAGCCGGAACAGCGCGCGGACAGTACCGCCGGCGTCGCATCCGAGCCGGGACAGGGAAACACGGGCGGAACACGGAATGCCGCGGCCGGAGCGGCTTTGATCATCGATGACCGCCGGCCCGACCGCGTCCTGTGGCGGGGCACGCCGGTCCCGCTGCAGAAACGGCAGTACGACCTCCTGCGGCTGCTGGCCCGGCACGCGGGGGAATGCGTGCCCCATGAAACGGTCTACCGGCACCTGTGGGGTGATATCGTGGTGGAGCCCAACCAGCTGCACCATACCAAAGCGAGGCTGCTGCGCCGCCTGCGGGATGCCGTGGCCGATACGCCGGCCTCCCTCCTGCGGGCCGTGCCTAAACGGGGATTCCTGCTGGACCTGCCCCCCGAACAGGTGGTTGTACTCCCCTGACGGTTCCGCGGCTCAGCGGATCACCTCCGACAACAGCCGCTCCACCGCCACGCCCGCCGCGGTCAGCCCGATCAGCCCGGGCGGATAACTGATCGATCCGACCGGCCCGCACTTTCCGTTTGCGTCCGGCCGGGGAACAACGTCCGCCGGCCCGTCAAAAAACACGCAGGTTATGCCCGACGCGATCCCCCGGTCCCGGAGCATGCGGCGGGTCACCCGGGCCAGAGGGCATCCCCGGGTCTGGGACAGGTCCGCCACCCTGGGCGCGGCCACGCGCCACCGGGCTCCGGCTCCCATACAGGACACGCACCATACCCCCGCCTTCGTTGCCGACGCCAGCAGCGCCACTTTCGCCGGCACATCATCGATGGCGTCGATTACGGCATCCAGCGGCAAAAACCGGGCAACCAGGGACGCGGCATTTTCCGGGGTAACCTGCTCCGCAACCGCCTCCACCCGCGTTGCCGGACTGATGGCGGCGAACCGCCTGGCGGCGGCATCCACTTTCTGCTCCCCCAGCGTCGTCCGGTCCGCAAGCACCTGGCGGTTCAGGTTGGACGGCTCAAACCGGTCGCGGTCCAAAAGGATCAGCGTTCCCACGCCGGCCCGCACCAGCGCTTCGGCCGCGTAGCCCCCCACGCCGCCCAGTCCGGCCACCAGCACCCGCGCCCGGCCCAGCCGTTCCAGTCCTGCCGGTCCGATCAGCAGCCGGGTACGGCTGTGGGTTTCGTCATCCCCGGGCAAACCTTTAAACTGCGGATCCACGCTGTTTCCTTCTCCATTATGGCCCGTTTTTCACGGCTGAACCCTGTTACGGAAGGCGCAGCCGGAATACCCGCACGGCATTTCGCGCGGTCTGTTCCGCCACCGTTTCGGGGCTTTCCTCCAGCAGTTCGGCCGCCGCCCGGGCGACATAACATATGTTTTCGGGCAGGTTCGGCTTTTCGGGGGCTTCCACTGGCGGGAGATCAGGGGCGTCGGTTTCGAGCATAACATGGTCCGGCCACGCCCGCCGCAGCACCGCGGCCAGCTTCCGGCTGTTGCGCCGGGTGATCACGCCGCCAAAAGACAGGCAGAATCCATAATCCAGGAATGGGGCGGCCGCTTCAACGGAGCCGTTGAAATTGTGGAGGATCCCCGGCGGGTCCGGCGGCGGTTCCCGGCGGAATACCGCCAGCAGTTCCGCCCACGCGCCCCGGCAGTGCAGGTTTAACGGCAGCCCCATCTCCCGGGCAATGGCCACCTGGCGGCGGAACAGGGGCAGCTGCGTTTCCATCGGCGGATCGGCTATGCGCGTATCCAGGCCGCACTCGCCGACAGCCACCATGCCCCGGGAAAGCACTTCCGGCAGGCGCTCCAGCCGCGGAAGGTCTTCGGTCCGGCCGTACCACGGATGAATACCCGCCGCGGCGAACACCCCCGGGTGGGACGCGGCGAAACGTTCGGCTGCTTCCCAGTCTTCCGCGGTAACCGCGCACGTGATCCATCCGGTGCATCCCCGGGACCGGGCGCGTTCCAGCGCGGACTCAATTACGCCGGCAAGTTCTTCGGCGTGCAGGTGGCAGTGCGCGTCAACCAGCCTCATCGCGGCGGATGCGGGGCCGAGTGAAATCAGCCCAGCATGTCCTTGAGTTCCTTCATGAACTCGTTAATGTCTTTAAATTGCCGGTAGACCGACGCGAACCGCACATAGGCCACCTCGTCCAGCTGGCGCAGCCGTTTCATTACGGCCTCTCCGATCGCGTGGCTGGTCACCTCATGCTCGTTCGAGTTGAACAGTTCCCGCTCGATGGCATTGATCATCGCGTCGATCTGTTCCATGCTGATCGCGCGCTTGTCCGTGGCCTTGAGGATGCCGCTCTTGAGTTTCCACCGGTCGAACAGTTCGCGCCGGCCGTCTTTTTTGATCACCATCTGCGCCACTTCTTCGACCCGCTCGTAGGTGGTGAATCGGCGCGAGCAATTGATACACTCCCGGCGCCGGCGGATGGCATCCCCCTCCTTGGACACCCGGGAATCGACCACTTTGCTGTCATGGTAATTGCAGAATGGACACCGCATTGTTCTGTTCCGTGTGGTTGCCGGGCGGACGGATCCGATTTGGATGCAGCTCCCGGGCATATTTTGTATTATACCGACATATAGCTCCTGACCGCTGTAAACAGCATATCAGATACCAGATACTGT
The DNA here is from genome assembly GCA_029776995.1 of Candidatus Hydrogenedentota bacterium. Classification (GTDB taxonomy): domain Bacteria; phylum Hydrogenedentota; class Hydrogenedentia; order Hydrogenedentales; family CAITNO01; genus JAGPFE01. The sequence continues at coordinate 12,737 of JAKOTZ010000063.1, read as the reverse complement.
GTCAAGAGTTTTTATTTTGGACTTTACTGTTAAATATTTTATTGACAAAATTCAGGAATACTGATATTCTTTTTCCTGAAAGGAAACCCAACGCATGCGGAATAAACTATATCTGGTGGCAACCCTTGCCCTGTGTGCCATGGTATTCTCTTCCTGCGCCACGGTCCGCCGCGTTACCGGCATCGGCGGCGAAGGAAAGCCGTCCAGGCGGCCGGATTTTGAACGTTCCATGGAGGTCAGCGCCTTCTGTTCCTGCGGCAAATGCACCAACTGGACCCGGAACTGGCTGGGAAAACCCGTTGTCGCTTCAGGCCCCAACCGGGGACAGCCCAAAAAAGTCGGCATCACCGCGAGCGGCGAGAAAGCCCGGCCGGGAACCATCGCCGCCCATAAAAAATATCCCTTCGGCACCGTCATGTACGTGCCGGGCTACGGCTACGGCACCGTGCAGGACCGCGGCGGCGCGCTGGGCGAAGACCATATCGACGTATATTTCAAAAGCCACGGCGACGCGCTGAAATGGGGACGCCAGCGCCTGCCCGTCAAAGTCTGGCTCCCGCGGTAAGATGCTACATTGTTTAGCGAGAATAAATATTTTAATATATTTAGGAAATCGCCGTGTGGTCCGGAAAAATCAATACCCTGCCTTCTGACTCCACCAACGACCGGTTCCGTTTAATTGCATCGTGTTTCGTTCAGTGTCGATGGGATTTTGCTCCTCGGTTTGCAGACCAAATGAGGTGGTAATATATTAGTCAAAGTTGTCGTTTTCACCGGAGAGGAAACAACATGAGCACCATAAACCGAATGGAAATCGGCGGATTTCGCCGTCTCCGGCATCTGGATATCGAATTCAGGCCCTTTATGGTCATTGTAGGTGCTAATGGCGTTGGGAAAACCTCTTTTCTAGATGTATTGAGATTGCTGTCAGCTTCGGCATCCGGAAACCTTGGAAGTACGCTCTCGCAAATGGGGGGCATCAGCAGTATTTTAACCCGGGGAAAATGCAATGAGCTTCGTTTTAAACTTGACATAAACGTTTCAGATCAGTATCCGTTGGAATATGAACTCCAAATCGTTCCCCAGGGAACGGGGTACGCTATTGCCGGAGAGGCGCTTCGCCAAAATCGCGGTAAGCCGCAACCCTTTAAATATATTGATTCCTCATTCAGTAATATAAAGTATTTTGATGTTGATGATGGACGTTTAATTCATCCAACCTGGGAGCATAACTCTTTAGAGACCTCTTTGGCGCAGGTTCCTAAAATGTTCCGTGAGCCCGAGACGTTTCGGCGCTTTCTGGCGGGAGCCGCACTTTACCACACACTGGATGTTAGCCCCAGGGCGCCTGTTCGTATGCCGCAACCTATGAAACCGGCCTTAACACCGGGGATTCAGGGAGAAGATTTACTATCTTGCCTTTATTCGCTCAGAGAAAATTACCGTTCCCGATTCGATGTCGTGATAGAAACGCTGCGCGTTGCGTTTCCTGCCCTGGAGGAACTGAATTTTCCTCCTGTGGCAGCAGGCACCATCACGCTAACCTGGAAAGACCGCCAATTTAACCAACCGATTTATCTGCATGAGCTCTCAGAAGGGATTCTGAGATTCTTATGGCTTGTCACTATTCTGCAAGTTCCTGACTTACTACCAACAATCATCATGATTGATGAACCGGAAGTAAGCCTTCATCCTGAACTGCTCAGTCTGTTGGCCGACCTCATGCGCGAAGCATCGGAACGCGTTCAACTGATTGTGGCTACCCACTCGGATCGTTTTATTCGTTTTCTGCGTCCTGAGGAAGTGCTGGTGATGGATATAGATGAAGAGGGATGCGCAACCGCAGTTTGGGCTGACACACTGGATTTGGAACAGTGGCTTCGGGAATACAGCCTGGATGAAGTGTGGCGAATGGGACGCATGGGGGGACGAGCATGAAGATCGCGCTCATGCTGGAGGGAAAAACTGAACGGGCGTTTCTTGTTCATTTGCGCGAGTTTCTTGAGCAACACCTGGCAGGAAATATGCCTAAACTGGATCCCGTACCCTATGATGGGCGCATTCCGAAAGGTGAAAAATTAAAACGGCACGTAATGCTCCTGCTCAGCGGTCCCCGCGCGGCCGATCATGTTATTGCATTGACGGATGTTTACACAGGTTCCCACCCACCGGATTTCAGGGATGCTGAAGAAGCCAAAGCGAAAATGAAGGCGTGGGTTGGCAGTGAACCGCGATTCCATCCGCACGCGGCTCAATATGAATTCGAGGCATGGTTGCTTCCTTACTGGCCTACGGTTCAGCAATTAACCGGGAGCAACAAAAACGCGCCGGCAGGAAATCCGGAAACCGTTAACCACAATCATCCTCCCTCTTTTCACCTCAGTGAGGCGTTCAGAAGCGGGAAATCCAAGTATATTAAGGCGCGGGACGCTTCCCGTATCCTGGCCGTAAATAACCTATATGTGGCAATTCATCAGTGCACAGAACTTAAATCGTTCATAAACACTATTCTCAGCCTGAGCGGCGGGAAATTAATTTCCTGATTGCGAAGACAGTGATTTCCTAACTGCTCCCTGAAGTATTCAGAAACACAAGGAAGCCCGACAAGTTTCATTCAAGGCTTTAACTCATTTCTAAGTTTAAGACGGTATCCATTGGCCTATAAGCAGTCTTGTCGCTGTGGTCAATAAAAGTTGTATATTTGGGCAGCGGATTCAAAAAACGGTATATTTATTAGGCAGATCTTCGCAGGGTGGGGGAAATGGCCGTGAGGGAAGATGTCCCCGGCTAACATCAGGAGAACGCGGCATTGTCCGGACAGGAACAGACAACCGGAAGCCAGGATCCGGTTCAGGTCAGCGTGGTGGCTCCTGTTTACAATGAGCAGGAGACGCTGGAAGAGCTGTACGCCCGGCTGACCGCCACGCTGGAAAAGATGGCGCGGCCCTTTGAAGTAATCTTCGTGGATGACGGGAGCACCGATGGCAGCCTGGATATCCTGCGTCGCCTTCGGGACCGGGATAAACGCGTGCGGGTGCTGCGGCTGGCTCGGAATTTCGGACAGAGCGCGGCCCTGTACGCCGGACTGTCCGCGTCCCGCGGCAGCATGGTATTCATTATCGACGCGGACCTGCAGGTGCACCCGGAAGACCTTCCGCTGCTGCTGGAACGCCTGGAATCCGGCGCGGACAGCGTGAGCGGGCGCCGGCGGGACCGGCAGGACAGCCGCTTCCGCCGCTGGGCATCCAAAGCCCTGAACTGGTATATCGGATGGGTTACCGGCGCTCCGCTGCACGATTTCGGGTGTTCCCTCAAGGGGTTCCGGCGGCACGTCGTGGACGCCATGGTGGCAATGCCCCACCGGTGCCGCTATCTTCCGGCGGAAATGGCGCTGGCCGGCGGCCGGATCGATGAAGTATGGGTCAGCCACAGTGAACGGACCCGCGGCGCCAGCAAATACGGCCTGCTTAAACTGGTCCGTACCGCCTTCGACCTAATTACCGGCCTGACGGATGCACCCCTGCGGCTGGTCAGTGTTGGCGGCGTACTGTTTTCCCTGGCGGGCTTCGCCATGTTTCTGCGCGTGCTGTGGGTGCGGCTGACCCACGGCAACATGCTGCAGGTCGAATCTGTCATTGCGCTTTTTTTCCTGTTCAGCGGGGTACAGCTCCTGGCCATCGGCCTGCTGTGCGCCTATATCGGCCGGATTTTTATTGAAGCCCAGGGCAAGCCCCTGTATATCGTGCGGGAAGAACTGGAATAACCCATGGCCGCGCGTCGCATAACGGCAGCCGTCATCGGCGTGGGGGGGAACGTCAGCCAGGGCATCGTCAAAGCCCTGCGCCGTTCCTCCCTGGACTGCCGGATCATCGGCCTGGACCTGTCCGCGGACCAGGCCGGCCTCTATTTCTGTGACGCGGGATGGATCACGCCGCGCGCCGAAGACCCGGCTTTTCTGCCGCGGCTGGAACAGATCTGCCGGGCCGAATCGGTGGACATCATCCTGACCGGGTGCGAACCGGTGCTGGACGTCCTGGCCGATCGCCGTCAGGAGGTGGAACAGCGGACCGGCGCCCTGTTTCCTGTAGCGCCACCGGAAACCTACTGGACGGTTCGGGATAAATGGACTCTCTCGGAGTGGATGCGTGGGCAGGGGCTGCCCACCGCGCAGGCGGCGCTGTCTGAGGACCGCCAGGCCCTGGATCGCCTGCGCGCGGACTGTGGATTTCCCCTGCTGGCCAAACCCCGGCGCGGCGGCGGTTCCCGGGGACTGCTGGTGCTCCAGGATGAGGCAGACCTGGACTACGTCGCCCGGAAAAGCCGGTACGTTGTGGAAGAAATGTTGCGTCCGGCCGGCGGCGAATACACTGTCGGCTGTTTCAGCGACCGGAACGGGAACCCAGTTGAAATGATTCTCCTCCGGCGTGAACTGCACCTCGGCACCACCTACCGCGCCTGGGTGGATGATGATCCCGCAGTTCGAGACATGGCGACGCGCATCTGTGAGGCGTTGCGCATTCCGGGACCGTGCAACCTGCAGCTGCTGCTGTCCGACCGGGGACCGGTGTGCTTCGAGATAAACCCCAGGTTCTCAGGCACCACGGCCATCCGCGCGGCTTTCGGGTTTAATGATGTCGAAACCCTGGTCCGGGAACGCGTGCTGGGCGAGCCGCCCCGGCTTCCCCGGATCCGGGAGGGAATTGCCCTGCGGTACTGGAATGAACTCTATCCCGCGCCGGACCCCCGGAAAGCGCTGAACGAGCTGGGCCGCTTCAATGAGTCCAACGGGGCGGAGCGGGGGCACATCGGCAGCGAGGGCATATCATCGTGAACGTGCTCGTAACCGGCGCGTCGGGGCACATCGGCGGGGCCATAGCCCGGTTACTGCGCGATCGGGGGCACGCGGTGCGGGCGGCAGTCCGGGCGCCTGAATGCGCGCCGGAAGGCTGCGAGCCGGTTGTCCTGGATCTCGCCCGCGCGGAACCGGACCGCTGCGCCGACATCATCCGGGGATGTGACGCCGTGGTGCACGCAGCCGCGTGGATGGGGGATACCAACGACACCGAAGCGTCCCTGCGGGTAAACATCATGGGAACCTTTCGCCTGCTGGAGGCCTCCACGGGCATGGTGCAGGCATTCATTCTGATTTCCGGACTCAACTTCCTGAAAAAACCCCTTGATGGACTGGTATCGGAGGATTATCCCGTCGAGGAGCCCGCGGATCCCTACGCGCTGGGCAAGCTGGCCGCGGAAAGCCTGGCGCTCCAGCATATGCGCCGCGCGCAAACCGGCCGGGTGGTTATGCTGCGGCCATCATCACCGGTGGGTCCGGGACTCAGGCGGCGGCGGTTCTTTTCCATCTGCTGTGAAGCCGCCGCCGCGGGGGAGCCGATCCGGTTGCACGGCCGGGGAACGCGCCTGCAGGATTACGTGGACGCCCGGGACATTGCCCGGGCGGCGCTGGCAGCCCTGGAGCGCCCGGACGCCGCGGGGATATACCACATCGGCGCGGGCATCGGCCTTTCCAACCTGGACCTGGCGCGGCGCTGCGTGGAGGCGTTGAATTCCGATTCTCCGATTGTTTTTTCCGGCTGCCCGGATCCGGAAGAGGGGCCGTCCTGGACGCTGGATATCCGCCGCGCCGCCCGGGAACTGGGGTACGCGCCGGCGTATTCCCTGGACGACGCCATTCGGGATTACGCGGCATGGCGGAATCTGTCCCGGACATCTGACTCCGGAGCCAGCCGATGAGCGATCATCCAAAAGCCTATCCACTCGTCCAGTGTGTTGCCTGCGGCGGTTCTCTGACGCTGTTCGGGTGCCGGGAGGGTTACCGGTACGATCGCTGCCTCGCCTGCGGAACCCTTCAGCTGAACCCCATGCCGGATCCGGACTGGCTGCGGGAGGCTTACGCCGAGCGTTACCACGCCGCGGGGCATTACGCCGAAGACCCGGAACAGCGCAACCGGCACGGCCGGCGGGTATTCGCGGCCATGGTAAAAACCTATGCGGATCTGGGCGGCCACATTGCGGGTCCCGTCCTGGATTACGGCTGCGGCTGGGGGGGGCTGCTGGACCTCCTGCGGGCCGCGGGCATTCCGGCCGAAGGGGCCGACCTGTCCCGAACCATGGGCGCCTACTGCCGCAGCCGCGGCCACATCATCCATGAGATGGAACTGCAGCAACTGGCACAACAGCGGCCCGGCGCATACAGCGGCGTTTTCATGAGCGCCGTGTTTGAACACCTCCCGGAACCCGATAAAGCCCTGGCGGCGGTATACACCCTGCTCCGAAAAGACGGCCTGTTCATTTCGCTGCAGCCCACGGCCGGTTTCGCGCGTTTTTTTGGGACGCTGTTCCGCGCGGGTATGAAACGCCTGCCGCTGCCCCGGCTGCACGAAGTGATCTGCCCGCCATGGCACACAGTCCTGTACACGCCGGAGGGCATGAAACGGATTGCGGAGCGGGCGGGTTTTTCCCTGGCCGGCGTATTCCGGGGACCGGTGCAGACGGGGACGGGACCCGCCGGAGCGGTGAAGGACGCCCTGGAACTGGCTAACCGCGCCGGATGGTCCATGCTGGGCGCCCGCTGGCCCCTGTGCATCTGCCATATATTCGCGCTGAGAAAAAATGTCCCCGCGCAGAAGGAAACCTGATTCCCGGACGCTGAAACCCGGCCTGCCTTTGGTTTTGGGTTCAGCCTTTACGCAGCGGCGCGACCAGTTCCTCCACCACCCGGCGCGCGCCGTCGAACACGCCGATCCGGGCCATCCGCTGAATCTGGTCGCAGTACAGGCGCAGCAGGTCATCCTCGCGGATCACCAGGTCCAGGGCCCGGCTGACATCGTTTTCGTCAGCGCATTCGGGCGTGCCGCAGCCCAGTTCCGCGCCGCGGATTGCTCCCCATGCTTCGTGCCCGCCCACCCGGGGCAGGAACAGTGTCGGGATCGGGTAGTAGGCCAGCTCGCTGGGTTTGGTCAGCAGGAAATCCGCGCCGCGCATCAGCAGGTTGGTGGCGCAGACGGCTTCCCGCGGGCCGTCGTGGAGGAAGATGTGCGCGCCGGCGACGGATTCCGCGGCATCCGCCAGCCAGGCGGCAAACGCCCGGGTTTCCTCCCAGTCCGAGTGCACTGCGGCCATTTCTCCTAAACCGGGCACTGCCTTCAGGAGGTCCTCCGCCATGGCGCGGTGGTCCCCGAAATTGAACAGCAGCAGGACTTCCCCCGCCCGAAGCCTGGGCATCAGCCGCCACAGGATGGACTCATACAGATCCCGCTGGGCGCCGGCTCCTCCCGCCGATATCAGGAGGCGCCGCGGCGCGCGGGCATCCGCGCGGCGGATCCGCCGATCCATGTCCGCCTCCAGGTTTTCCAGGAGGGTGACATCCACGTAGTGTCCGGCCATGAAGAGCTGTCCGGCCGGCACGCCTGCCCCGGGCGCGCCCGGCGGGAGCATGCCCTGCAGGGCCCGGAACTTGTAATACGCGGAAGGCGATTGGACCGTCTGTATCCCCTGTTCCGACAGGTGGAACCCCAGGGGACAGTTATCGGGGATGATGTTGACGACATGCCGCATGCCGGCCCAGCCCGCGCCATGGGCCAGGAAGGGATGGGACGCCAGCAGGGGCACCTCCCGGGGAATGTCGCCGTACAGCGGCGCGATCAGCTCCCCGAACGCCATCGAGGGGTAATTCCGTTCCAGGCGCCGGTACCATTTCCCCATCAGGGGATCCCAGAACAGCCGGTTGAACAACGCGGACTTCTGGCTGAGCCGGGATCCCAGCGAATACCACTTATCCATGTCCCGGATCATTTTGGAGGCCGGCGCGTCAAAGGAAAGCAGATCGAACCAGCAGGGAACCAGCCCCGCCGCCCGGACCGCGTCGGCGAATGCCAGCGCAATCCGGTAATGGCCGTATCCCATGCGGATCGTGCCGATCAGCACGGCGCGGGACCAGTCGGGCTCGGCATGTCCGCCCGTGTTTTCAACGACATCCCGGGTGCCGTAAATCGGGCCCAGCACGGGGCTTTCCGCCAGCGCCATGCGCATGGCCCGGTTTGGTTCCCCGTACCGCCGCCGCATCCGCGCGACCAGTTTCTCCGCCTGTTTTACGTGCCACTGCCCGATCCGGACCCCGAACACCGTCTTCTCGTTCATGGCCTGTTCCTCCCTTCAGGGGGTTCCTGTTCCCGGTAGAGTTCTTCCAGTTTATGGCGCAGATGGCGCGGATGGACGCCTTCCCGTTCCCACCGCGCTTCCACCTCCGCCCGGCGTTTCTGCTGCAGTTTCCGCACCTGCGGCATCCAGATCCGGATGTCCGTGCCCTGAGGCAGCATTTTTTCGATGAAGGGCACCAGCAGGGCATCCCCCATGGCATCGCACAGCGAATCATACAGCTGCACGTGGTTTTTCAGCCGTTCCTCCTCGGTGGGGGGCGATCCGATCCGGACGGCTTCCAGATCAATGAAATAAAACAGCCGCCCGTCCCGGGTGAAAATATTCTTTCCCGCCAGGTCGCTGTGCCATGCCGGCGCCTGTTCCAGCGCCAGGCAGGCCCTGGCAATGCCGTCCAGGAACTCCCGCAGGGTGGCCTCGCCCGCGCCGCGCCGGATCAGTTCAAAGAGAAAATCCTCAATGTCCAGGAAGCCATCCAGGAACTGGCTGATGTAGGCCGTTCCGGTGGTTATGCCCAGGGTGTTCCGGAACTCCACATAAGCCAGGGGTTCGGGGACCCGCACGCCGCGGTGGCGCAGGTAGTGCGCGGCCATCCACGCCTGGCGGTTGCGTTCCGGGCGCATCGCCAGCTTTATCCCGGCCGCCAGCGAACCCGCGGACTGGCGCTTGACCACCCAGGTCCCTACCCGCGTGACCGTTCCCCGGGGAGACTCTTTCAGCGGCTGGCCCGGATGCCGCAGCAGCAGGTCCAGCTGGTCAGGTCGAACATCCGAGCGGACCCAGATCCGCTGCCCCTTCACCGTCCGGCACTCGTAACGCGGCGGGGTCATCCACTGTTCCGGGGACACCGCTTCGGTCACGGCCGCTGCTCCATCCTGCCCTGCCGGGGCAGCAGCGCCCGCTTGAGCGCCCACATCCGTTCCACCCGCCAGGCTGAATCAAACCGGCCGTACCCCGACAGGAACGCGTCAAACAGTTCCTTCCAGTCCGCGATGATTTCCAGGGACCTGCGGAACCGATACACGCCGTGGCTGCGTTCAACCGGCGTGGCGGGCCGGCCCAGGTCCCGCCCCCGGTCCCAGTCCAGCAGCAGCATCTCACCCGACTGCCCCACCCAAAAATTCCGGATCTGCAGGTCGGCGTGGAGCAGCCCCGCGTCGTGAACCCGCCGTACGGCGGCGCCCGCGGTCCGCAGGCATTCCGCGCGCGCTTTGGAATTCCCGTGGGTCTCCAGCCACCGGGCCAGGGATACGCCCTCGGCCCGCCGGGTCGCCAGCGCGCCGAAGCACAGCGGCCCACGCCAGACCCACCGCACCCCCAGCGGCTCGACGGTCGGCACGCCTGCCCCCCAGGCCCGGCAATGAACCTGCCACTCCCGGTAAGGGCGGTTCACCAGCAGGTACCCCCGCCGGAGCAGCAGGCTCACCGCGCCGCCGCGCCGGCATTCCCGCAAAATGCCCTCACTGCCGTCCGGCAGCGGAAAACGCCACACCGTCCCGCGCCCTTCACCTGAAACAGGCGCGCATCCCGCGCGCGCTTCCAGCGCCCGGGCCACAGCCTGCGCGCAGGACTCCCGCACCAGCAGCCATGCCCCGTGGCGCCCCCGAAGCGCGATAATTTCTGATGTGCTGTCTCCGCTCAATAGTAGACCCTGCCGTTGCCGCGGCCCTTTCCGCGCGGCAGTACATTATCCCGATCCGGGGAACGTCCATACAAACAGGCCCGCATTCCGGCATCAATCTGAAGGCTGCGCTGCGTACTAGAAGGATCACGTCTGCTTCAAGAGCTTCCCGGGAGGATTTTTTCTGCAGGACTGAGTTCCCGCCGGGGCATCAAGGCGAGCCGGCGGGCGGATTTTCGCTCGCGCGCTCCGGCTCGCGTTTTTCCTGTTCCCACCGCAGCCGCGGATAACGCATATCCTTGCCGATTATCCATACGCCGTCAAAATCCCAGCCCTCAAAAGATGTCTGTTGCCGCATCTGTGTTTCATTCAGAGCGGTCCCGCCACATGTGGATACGGTCTGTCCCGTGCTTTCCGCGTTCCAATAGCATGCGGTGATCGGGCATTCTTCCCCTTCTCCCACCAGACCTCCCGAGTTGGCGCCTCTACCTTTAACGGTAACCCTGGCCACGGCGTGGCTGTACGCAATCTCCCCGTGGTTTTTCCCTGCCAGGCCGCCGGCGTTACTGTTATCCCCGGCCACCGTCACTGTACCATCCGCATAACAGTTCTCTATATCTCCGTCACTTAATCCGGTCAGGCCGCCGGCATTCCCCTTGCTGCCCGATAGCCGCACTGCAGCCGAGGCATGGCACTGTTTAATAAATCCAAATAAGAAATTGCCTGCCAGGCCTCCGGCACATCCTTCATCGCCGTAAACGCAAACAGCGCCTGTGGCGCGGGATGTTTTCAGGATGCTGTCATAAAGCAATCCCACCAGTCCCCCGGCGTTACCGTATCCACCCTCCAGACAAGCCGAGCCCGACGCGTGGCAGTCACGGATCCAGCCCTGCCAGCAGCTGCCCACCAGGCCGCCGGCATTGCCTTCTTTGCCGCAGCATACCGGTCCTGCGGCCCAACTGTTTTTGATCACGCCTGGACCTGAGCCATCAAAAGATTCTGTCAAATCGCAGTTTTTGCCCACCAGGCCGCCGACAACGGAGCCCACGCCGCCACGAACCGCGCCCGTGGCGCTGCAGCTTTCAATCATGCCATAATTTTGCCCCGCCAGGCCGCCCGCGGTACTGTCTGTTTCTCTACCCATCAAAGCCGCCGCGCCAGACGCTGAGCTTTCACGGATACTGCCGAAATTAACGCCCACCAGTCCGCCAACACTTTGCCTTCCTTTAACCAAACCCGAGGCAGAACAATGCTGAATTGTTCCCTCATTGAACCCAGCCAGGAAGCCGGCAGATGCTCCGGTTACCGCTCCGCCTTCCAGCCGCACGTTCCGGATCTCCCCGCGGCATCCTCTCACACAGCCGAACAGTCCCGCGAATTCCTCTTTAGGCCGGTTAACCACCAGATCCCGGATCACATAGCCCCGGCCGTCAAAGGTTCCCGTAAATGGATCCTCGTCTGTCCCGATGGGCTTGAACCCGGCGCCGCCATTCCACCCGGACGTGGCTGACGCGTCAATGTCCGCCGCGAGCGCGTAATGCCCGTTCAGCGGAAAGCCCGGATCATTGCCTATTTTTTGCAGTTCTTCAATCGTGTGGATCAGGATGGCAGAGGACTCTTCGGCAACGGCCAGCATTTGCAGTCCTGCCAGCATCACCATCATCCACCACCCCCGGATGCCAAAACGCGTCATCACGCGCAAAACCCCGGTAATCCCGAACCGGTTACATCCCGCCGTGTTAGCCCGAGTCATTTTTGTCCCTCCTAGATGTTTCATGTTCCTCCTATCCGGCCTGTTACGTCCCACAAAGCAGGCCGGCGCGTCAACCCTGGAAATTGTACAAATTTGGCGCGCAGGCTGGAAAACGCTGACAAACGCAATGGGGAAAAATGCGTCACAGGATGACTCCTGTACTATCACGGTGGGGGACAGCAGTAAAAGCACCTGTCTCCTAAGGTTGTTCTCCCGCATGCTTACGGGGCACAATATCCGGGCGCAACCGGCGGACTTTATGCCTGGTCTATCCGGTATGCGCGCCTGTTTTGCCGGCGCAGAAAGCCGCCGCCCACCGGAGAATGGCCTTATGGAGCGTTTCATTCAAATCCTGGCCCGTGTCGGATTGTTTGTCGCGGGGTTCGTGGTTGTCCGGCTGATCGTGCAAGGCGTCGGCCACCTCGCGGTGAACGATGTAACCCCGCTGGATTACCAGATCAGCGGCTGGATGAACCCGGACACCTATTTCCCCGTGCTGGACGAATGGTTCCGCGCGGTGAGCGATTACACCAACATCCTGATCGGCACGGCGGGGCTGTCCTGGCTGGCGGCTTGGGGGCTCTACGCGCTGTTTCCCGGCGCCCAGCGGATCTGGGCCGGGCTGCTGGCCCTGGAGGGGATAATATTCGCGGGGCTGGCCCTGGCGGGGAAACTCTTTCCCAATTCCACGCTTGTGGGCGCCAACGCCCTTGAGGTGGTGGCGTTTCCGGCGCTGTTCGGCTTTCTCGCGTGGCACTATGCCCGGTGCGACCGCGCGGCCATGCGGCGCTGGGGCGTCACCGCGGCCCTGATGGCCCTGTGCGGCATCTCCGCGAACCAGTTCATCATAGAACCGGTCAAAAAGGATGTGGCCCGGCCCCGGCCGTTCAATGACGCCCACAAACCCTGGAACGAGACCCTCCGGCGCATCCCCGACGAGTATCTGCGGGGCGCCAACTCCTATCCTTCGGGGCACACCGGCGGCACCTTCGCGCTGCTCACGCCGCTGTTCCTGCAGCTGCGCCGGCGGCGGGAGCGGACGCTGGTGGCGGGCTGGGCGGTCATGCAGGGGCTTTCCCGCATTTATACGGCCGCGCACTTCTTTTTTGACGTGCTGATGGGCGCTTTCCTGGGCATCGCGGTGGGCGCCCTGGGGCATTACCTGCTTGGCGGGGAATCGGTGCGTCC
>JAKOTZ010000056.1 GCA_029776995.1 Candidatus Hydrogenedentota bacterium | reverse complement strand
GGAAGGATCCAGGTGGGACATTTCCGCGATACCGCCGGCGTTGTCGGCAATCGGCCCGGAGGCGTCCACCGCGACGCCCATGCCCGTCGTGGCCAGCATGCCCAGCGCCGCGATCGCGATGCCGTAAATGCCCGCGCAGTAATAGGCCAGCACGACCGCAATGGCCAGGATGATGACTGGTCCGCCCGTGGAGGCCATGCCCACGGCCGTGCCATTGACCACGGCCACCGCCGGTCCCGTCTGGGCCCGTTCAGCCAGCTGTTTCACCGGAGCGTACTTCCCGGAGGTGTAGTATTCCGAGGCAAACCCGACCACGCCGCCTGAAACCACGCCGATGATACACGCCAGGGCCGGACCGAATTTCCCATAGGTCACACCGTCGATTACGAAAGATTCCCCGCGGATGGCAGCATACAGCAGCACCAGCACGGCGGCCAGTCCCGCGCTGACGTACGTACCCATCATCAGCGCACCCTGGGGATCGTTCTGGGCAAATTTCTTCACGTACAGCACGCCGACGATTGACGCCAGAATGCCCAGGCCGGCAGTCACAAAGGGGAAGGCCCGGATGTATTCCATCCCCTGTCCGTCGGGCCCCCCCACGGCTATCGCGGCGGTCGCCGCCACCGCCAGCGACGCGATAATGGATTCCACGTACGATTCCAGCAGGTCCGCGCCCAGTCCGGCCACGTCGCCCACGTTGTCGCCCACGTTGTCCGCAATCACCGCGGGGTTGCGCGGATCGTCTTCGGGAATTCCGGCTTCCACTTTACCCACCAGGTCCACGCCCATGTCCGCGCCTTTGGTGAAGATGCCACCGCCGGACCGGGCGAACAGCGCCACCAGTGACGCGCCCATGGCATAACCGTTCACGATGGTAGCGTCGCCATTGAACAGCTTATAGACGATCACCAGGCCGAGCAGGGCGATGCCGACCACGCCCATGCCCATGACCGCGCCGCCGGATATGGCGATGTCCAGGGCTTTTTTGACGCCGCCGGATTCAGCCGCGGCCGCGGTGCGGGCATTGGAACGGGTGGCAATGTACATGCCGGTCACGCCGGCCAGGCAGGACGCCACCGCACCGGCGATAAAGGCAATGCCGGTTTTTACGCCAAGGCCGGTATCCGGAGCGACCATGCCGATCAGGATAAACAGCACGAAGATTACGCCCACGAAGCTGAATACCCAGATGTATTCGTTTTTGAGGAATGCCGCCGCGCCGATCTGGACCTGACGCGACAGAAAGGCCATCCGTTCATTCCCCTGAGGCTTGCTCAGCACGTACTTCACCAAGTAGGCCACGAACAGCAGGGCCAGGATAGCTGTCCCCAGCGCGAACTTCAGAAACATGGCTATGCTCCTTCTTTAACCGTTTTAGGTCCCTTGTCCGATCTGTTTATTTACGCGTTCCGGTTTCACATCTACCGCAACGAAACATCCCGTCATTCAGGCTGATCCCCTGCGCCCAGCGCAACCAGCGCGGCGCGGGCGGCCGCCTGTTCAGCTGTTTTCTTGCTGGGACCGGTTCCGCTGCCGGACCGCCTGCCGCCCACCTTCACGACCACGGTGAATACCCGCTGATGAGGCGGACCGGCCTCCCGTAAAACCTCATAGGTCGGTACACCCAATCCCATGGCCTGGCAATGGGCATTCAGGGCGGATTTCGGATCCAGCTGATCCGGGTCCCGCACCGCATTTTCAATTTCATCTCGGAACAGCCGCAACACCACCGCTTTAGCTGTCCGCCATCCGTCATCCAGATATATCGCCCCCATCACCGCCTCCATCGCGTTGCCGACCAGCGTCGTATCCGCCCGCTCCCGAGCGGACTCCACCGAATGGCCCACGCGCAACAATTCATGCACGCCAATCCGCCGCCCGATGCCGGCGACGGTTTCCCGGCTGATCACCCGCGCCCGCATCCGGGAATAGGTTCCGGGATCCCGGTCGGGCAATCGACGGAACAATTCCTCCGCCACCACCAGCCCCAGCACGGCATCTCCCAAAAACTCCAGCGCCTCATTGTGCCGGGCCGCGCTGCCTGTATCCCCCGGCCAGGAGGCATGCGTCAAGGCTTCCTCCCACAATTTGGCATTTTTAACTGTTCCGCCCAACTTTTCAGCAAATTGCTTAAGTCGGGCAAGCCTGTCCGAAGGTTCCTCCGCCTGACCGAATTCATCCATGGCGCGCGAAAAGTAACGATACGTTGTGGCCTCCAAATCCTAACGAATTGGACAGGGCAAAATCAATTTTTACCTCTTTGGCGCCGCCCGTCACGATTTTTGCCGGGCATTCCGGGTCGGGATTTTCGTAGTTTTTGTTCTCATGCAGTATGCCGGTCCGCAGCGACTGAACGCAGGCTACCGCTTCCACGCCCCCCGCGGCGCCCATGAGGTGGCCGATCATCGATTTGGTTGAGCTCACCCACGGTTCATGATCCCCAAATACGGTCCGCATGGCCAGGCATTCCGCCACGTCATTCAGCTTCGTGCTGGTGCCATGGGCATTCACGTACCCCACCGATTCCGGCGCAACGCCCGCGTCTTCCAGCGCGAAACGCATGGCGGCCGCGCAGCCTGAACCGTCCGGCAGCGGCGCCACGACATGATGGGCGTCCGTTGTCTCCCCCACCCCCGCCAGTACCGCGAGAATCTCCGCCCCCCGCGCCCGCGCGTGCGAGAGGGTCTCAAGGACCAATACGCCGGCCCCTTCCCCCAGGACAAAGCCATCCCGTTCCGCGTCGAACGGACGGCTGGCCCGTTCCGGCTCATCATTGCGGGTGGACAGCGCGCGGATCGCGCCAAAGCCGGCCAGGCCCAGGGAAATCACCGCGGCCTCTGTCCCGCCGGCCAGCATCACATCCGCCCGTCCCAGACGCAACGCTTCGGCAGCGGCCACGATGGACTGCGCCCCCGTGGAACAGGCCGTCACCACGGACCGGCTGGGTCCCTGCAGGCCCAGGTGTATGGCCACCACCGCCGAGGGCATGTTGCTGAGCCCTTTGGGAAACAGAAACGGCGAGACCCGCCTTGGACCGTCCTCGTGTAACTTTATGGTATTGTCGCAGATTTCTTCGATGCCACCGATCCCTGAACTGATGTAGACGCCGCACCGGAAGGGATTTTCCCGGCTGATATCCAGGCCGGCCTGTTTCCAGGCCTGATTGGCGGCCTCCAGCGCGAACAAAATACACCGGCTCTGCCGGCGCAATTCTTTGGCATCCACCCCTTCGGGCGTGACATCCTCGCACAGCGCCGCAATCCGGGTGGCAAACCGTTCATCCGCCCAGGGAACCAGGCGCACGCCCGACCGACCCGCCAGCAGTCCCTCCCAAAATGCGTCCACTGAATTGCCCAAGGGGGTCACGACGCCCATCCCCGTGATCACTACCGGTTCATGCATGGCCCATGCTCCACAATACACCGACGCCTGAAACGGGATTCCGCCCGTTCAGGCGTCGACAGGCATCTTTCGCGGCAGGTTTCTGCGGATTACCCCTCGGGATTCAGCCGATTTTTGATGTAGTTAATGGCATCACCGACCGTTACGATACTGGTCGCGTCATCATCGACCTGCACGTTGAATTCCTCCTCAAGGGCCATGACCACTTCGGTCTGGTCCAGGGAATCCGCGCCCAGATCATCCACGAAACGCGCGCTTTCCACCACTTCGTCCAGACTCCGGCCCAGCCGGTCCGCGATTATTTCGCGAATCCGCAAAGCGATATCATCGTTCGACATGAGGCTTCTCCTTAATCGTTCCAGTTACGCGAAAATGTTCAAACCCATGGAGAATCCGCCGCAGCGGACGTCCCGGGCGTATATATTAACAAATTTCATGCAAAGTTTCAAATTGTTTTATGCCTAACATAATGGGCACCTGCCTGCGGGGCATCGTTTGCCGCCAACAGTCCGCCCGTCATTCCAGGCGTTTCATCCACCCCATTCATCTTTTTCCTCCGGCCGGTCCGGACGGTGTTTTGCGGACGGATTCCGAAATGTGTATGGTATACCATGCGGGGAGCGAAATGATCCGCGAAAATGTTCACGGCGCTAAGTGGAGGATATGCCAATG
>JAKOTZ010000055.1 GCA_029776995.1 Candidatus Hydrogenedentota bacterium | reverse complement strand
CGCGGAAATGTCCCACCTGGATCCTTCCGTGCGCAAGATCACGGACAACCTGGACGCGGTGGGAAATACTACGGCGGCCATCGGAAAAGGCTTCGCTATCGGTTCGGCGGCTTACGCGGCCATCGGTCTGCTGAGCGCGTTCATTCTGGCGGCCAAGCCGGAACATGTCGAGATTTCAGACCCGAAAATTCTGGCCGGCCTGCTGATCGGCGCCATGATGCCTTTCTACTTCTCCTCAAAACTGTTTAACGCGGTCGGCACCTGCGCTGATACCATGATCCAGGAAGTCCGCCGGCAGTTCCGCGAGACGCCGGGGCTGCGCGAAGGCAAGGAAGGTGTTGTGCCGGACAGCGCGCGCTGCGTGGCTATCGCGACCCAGGGCGCGATCCGCGGCATGCTGCTGCCGGGCGGCCTGGCGATCGTGTTCCCGGTGATTATCGGCGTGGTGCTGGGCGCCAGCGGCCTGGCCGGCATGCTGGTTGGGGCGATCGCTACGGGCGTTATGCTGGGCATCCAGATGGCCAACTCCGGCGGCGCCATGGACAATGCCAAAAAGTACATCGAGGAAGGGCACTTCGGCGGCAAAGGATCTGAAGCGCACAAAGCGGCGGTTGTAGGTGACACGGTTGGCGACCCGCTTAAAGACACCGTCGGCCCGTCCATTAACATCCTGATCAAGCTGATGTGCGTGATCGCTCTGGTGCTGGCGCCGCTGTTCGCCAAAATGACCCCGCTGTTTGACCTGCTCGTGAAATAAGTTTTGCTGCACCGAAAAAATGAGCCGCCTGCCCAGTTATCCGGGCGGGCGGTTTTTTACGCGGTGCAGGTTGGCCGCGGTCAGTGAGAACTGCCGATCAGTACGGCGAAAGCCCGGGTCACCGGGGATATTCTGGGGCCCGGGAATCGGATGAATTCGACGTGGCCGTCCAGATAGAGGACATTGGCCCCGCCGGGCAGATGGTTAAATTTTTCGGAACGGGACGCCACAATGTCCGTCATGATGTACACATTGGACTGAGCCTGTGATGACGCCGCCGGGTTGTTGCTGTCCGTAATAAAAAATCTTTCGATGCCTTCCCGCAGGCGGTAAACGGTTCGGTCGTCCAATACCAGGGTAAGATCTTTGTCCAGCGCGCTGTAATTTCCCGCCTGGATCTGGCCGTAGATTTGCTGCATGGCCACAGCCAGCGAAATATTCAGGTAACCCTGTTGAGCGGCCAGCCCCAGGTTGGACGGCATACCCGGCGCGTTGGGGTCCAGGGGACCCGCATACAGGTCCTGAAAGGCCCAGCTGAAGTAAAGGTAAGAAAGATCGTCTACCCGGCAGGAATTGAAGGGATTTTGCGGATTCAGCTGTCCTCCCGGATCCCGCCGGTTCCAGTATCCGCCACTAAGAACCTGGTCGGCTTTCGGGTTCGACGGACAGACCAGTGCGGCAAAGTCCGAAAGATACTCCGGTATCAGCTGGGGACCGTGAAACATGAAATCCAGGCGGGGCAGCGGCGCCTCGCAGGGTTCTTCCGGCAGGGTAGTATCCGGCGCCCGGAACCGCAGCGTTGGATATGTCCCCCCGGCGGCCTCACCGGCGTACATTTTAAGGGCAAGCCCCAGCTGCTTCAGGTTGTTCTGGCAGGAGGACCGGCGCGCGGCTTCCCGGGCCCGTGCCAGCGCGGGCAGCAGGATGGCGGCCAGAATTCCGATAATCGCGATCACGACGAGCAGTTCGATCAGGGTAAAACCCTGGTGGCGACGAGTGTGGCGTTTCATAATTCGATCCTTGTTATCAGCCAAATCGTATGTTCAGTATACCATACAAACGGAATGAAGGAAAAATTTCCTGATTTCCCCCGATGCCGGGTATGGAGGAAAGAGAACCGTCAGTTACCGGCGGGTAATTCGCTGCGGACCACCCTGCAGGTCGGTATCGGCAGGGGCGTGTTACGATTCGGATGGTTTATCGTATACTGTATGAAAGCTGCGGTAAGACCGCCAGGCATAACGTTGCTAGTGGAGAACACAGCATGAAACCGGAAAGGACGGGCTCCAGATTGTATGCCGCCGTGATAACCGTCGGGGTCTCCCTGATCCTGGTGATGGCGGGCAGCGGTGCGGATGTTGTGGTTTCCCTCGAAAACGGCGTTCCCGCTTCTCCGGGCGCCACCTCCGAGGTGTCGGTTTCCCTGGACTGGACAGATGACACCCCGCCTTCCACGCTGATACTGGGTATCGGGTACGACCGGACAAAGGTTACGCCGGATGCGGCCTGGTTCGAGGTGATTCAGCGGAATCGGTCCGGGCAGCCCATCAGGGAACCGGACGGTACGGTGCGGGTGAACCGCCAGCCCGTGATGCCTGCCGCCCAGTTGCAAGAAGCCGGCAAATCGTTAGATTTCAATGTGATCGATGCGGTGGAAATTCCGGACGGAGAAGGCGCGTTGCTGGTGGCGATAGCAGGCGGCAAGGACCCGATCCCCCGGGGAGCCATGCTGACCCTGGCGTTTCGGGCCGCGGCGGACTTGTACGGCACGGTTACGCTCCGCGGCCTGGATACCGACCACCCTGCCTTTTACGGCGACAACCCGCCGCTGGTGTCCAGTGCAGCAGACAGCAGCGGCAACGGCCTGTTTATCGTTGTTCAGCAGGGATCGCTGAGTGTCAACGGATGTGTTCCGGCGTCGGCGGCCATGGACGTTTCCGCCACAACGGATCGCAGGGATGGCGTTATGGTCACCTGGACGCCGGAAACCGGGATGGAGTACCGGGTTTTCCGTCGCGCCGGGAGCGATGGCGCTTATTTGCCCCTGGGGACGGAGTGGGTGCAGGGCGGTTCATTTCTGGATGAAAGCGCGCCCTGGCCGGCGGGAGCCGGTGGATGCCTGAGCAGCAACCTCCCGCCGGTGGTTTCTTCCTATCAGGTTGTGGCCCGGGACCGTGTTGCCCGGTGCCCGGTTGTTCCATCCGGCGAAGGGGTTCAGGGTTCGCGGGCCGTTGGGTCTCTTTTTTCCATGCTGTTCAGCTGCGGGAAACGGTTGGTAGGCGCGGGACAGGAACCTCCCGTTGTGCTGGCGGCGCCGGTGATCCTGCTGATTATGCGCCGGCGGAGAAGGTAATTTTCAGCACTGATATAAAGGCTTTGGCATGCGTCCTATCCTGTTTGAAATTGGGGAACTGACTTTTTATTCCTATACGGCTACCTTTACACTGGCGTTTGTCGTGGCGGCCCTGCTGGCCGACCGGCATAACCGGCGGCTGCCCCGGCCATACCCTGTCACGACCATGGGCGGGATCTGGGCGTTCATCGGGGGAACGGTGGGCGCCAAACTGTACTGGGTAATCCAGTACGGCACCTGGGAAGACTGGGCGTGGTTTTCTTTCCTGTTAAACGGGGGCATGGTTTTTCTGGGCGGGTTCCTGGGCGGTATTGCCGCCGTGGTGTTGTATCTGCGCTGGGTAGGCGCTCCCATACTGCCCGTTGCGGATCTGGTGTCTCCCTATCTGGCGCTGGCCCACGGCATAGCCCGCATCGGATGTTTCCTGAACGGGTGCTGCTGGGGAAGCCTCACGAACGCGCCCTGGGGGGTCTGTTATCCCCGGTCGGGCTGGGGCGCTTACCGTCAACAGCTGGATAAGGGACTGATTTCTTCCAAAGAGCTCCAGTCCCTGCCGGTTCATCCGGTTCAGCTGTATGAAACGATCTTCCTGTGGATACTGTTTGGGCTGCTCTGGTGGGCGTATTCCCGCCGGAAACGTCATGGAGATATTTTCCTGGGATACCTCGTGCTGTATGGCCTGGGGCGCTTCCTCCTGGAAACCATGCGGGGCGATCAGCCCCGGCATATCCTGGGGCTGACCGCTACGCAGATGGTCTGTATGGTCATGGTCGCCGCGGGACTGGCCGCGTGGGCCTGGCTGCCCCGGCAGTCTGTATCCGAAGCATCCCCCGGTGAAATCCCGCGGGAACCCCACGACGCCGATAATTCGGGAACTGAATTAAACGCCGGGGAATAAAAATAATCGAGACATTTAGCGGGGAATCACATTTCCTCTGGAAAGTCTCCGGCATACAGCGCCGCCCGACGTGTTATTATGTAAGCAGCATGAGGACGGAATATGGGTATTTCCCCGGAACCGAGAGGAAAACGCGCGGTATGGTCGGTGGCGCTCCTGTTTTTGGGGGCGGCGGCTGGCGTGCTGCTTATGTCGGGTGACATCGCCCAGGCGGGCGGTTTCAGGCGCCTGGATATGACCGGCCTGCTGGACCGCATCCTGGCGGAACAGACATCCCCCGCGGAACATGCGCTGACTCCGGTTTCTCCGGTGAACCGGATGACCTTCCGAACCCGCGCGGGAAATGCCGCGACGCCATTTCTCACGGTGCCTGTGCAGGTTGTGCCGCTCAAGGAAGACCTGCCGGAGCCTGTTTTTGTCTATCACGTGATCGGTCCGATAGCGTACACCGAGGAACCCTACAGTGTGCCGTTCTGGCAGGGGCCGGAACATGCCCTGGCAGGCCCCGCCTTCTCCAATAATTATTTCGGCGCGCTGGATGTCGGCCGCTATGTTCCGGCAGTTGGCGGCGAGGCGGTTACCCTTCCCATATATACGCTGGCCGGGTCGGTCCAGGCATCCCGGGAGGGCGGCGACCTGCTGGTTTGGGGGGATATCGCCGCCACGGCGCCGTCAGACGCGCTGACCGTTAACGTTGAGACGCTGGACGCGGACTGGGCGGACCCGGATAACAATGGGCTGCCCCGGTCCCTGTTTGAAACGGTGGATGCCAATACCTGCTGGGCCGCGGTGGTTCGGGGAGCCGGCGGCGGAAACCGCGCGGTGTTTGTCCGGAGTCTGCGCAACGTCGCGGCTGACAAGGCAGACGGTGACATGGTCACCCTGCAGCCCCGGGAAAATGTCACGGTGGTGGTGCCCGGGCTTAATTTGCTGGTCGGGGCCGGCCTGGTGGAACCCACGGATGAAGTGGTTGCGGTCGTAGAGGTGGCGGATATTCCGGACGACCTGATCGACGCCGTGACGGGCGATCTGTATCCGGATATTTCCGCGTGGTCTCAGGCCGTACGTGAAACGGCTCCGGGGCTGATCCCCGACAACGCGCCGTACGTCCAGGTTGTCTTACTGTCCCGCGACCGGGGCCCCCTTGAATCCCTGGGGACGCTGTTCTGTACCCTGGTGGTCAGTGGGCTGCAGTGGCCATCCGGTTCGGATAATGCCGGAATTTCCGTGCACGGCGTCCGGACTGTGCTTCAAGTCGAATCTGAGGAAAATACATATTTTACGAACCATCCGGACGGACCGCTTTGGCAGCTGGCGGATGCCCAGCCGACAGTCAGCAGGGACAGCGGCCTGATACTGGCCCGCGTGAATATGGCGGGCGCTTTTATTCCGGTTGTTTCCGGTATCCGGATCGATGCCAGTGTACCGCCGGTGTTGCCTCCGAACGTACCGGTTCCGGTTACGCTGCGGGGTCGGTTTCCCCTGACGGCCGCGGCTGATCCCGCGACGGGGATGACACTGGAAGAAGCCCAACAGGCCTATGAGCTCTTTTTTACGGATGAGAATGTTACGGAATCCTCCATGATTCCGGCGTCCTTCCGGAGCGTAAACACGCCCTCCGGTCCTGTGGCGGTTACGCCGCTGGACGAGGAGGACGGAAACCTGTTGTTTCTTACATCCCCGGACCTGTCCGCCCTGCTTGGAGAAGCCGCGCAGCGCCCTGTATGCCTGCTGGTGCGGGCGAAGCAGAACGCTGGAGACAGCTATCTCCTGCGGGGGCTGCAGGTAAGGGCCGTGGCGACCCTGGAAACAGAGGTGTCCGGAGACGGTTCCGGAACGATATCGGTGGTGGTCAGCCAGCCGGAATTCGGGCTGGAAAATGTGTCCGAACTGGGTGATTCGGCGGCGTTGTCCCTGGGAGCCGGGGTGTACTGGGCGGGAAGCCGCGTAACCGCCACAGCCCGGCCGAATGAACAGTCC
>JAKOTZ010000046.1 GCA_029776995.1 Candidatus Hydrogenedentota bacterium | reverse complement strand
CGAATACGAGGACGGTTCCCGTGAGGTGGTGGTGACGGACGAAACGTGGAAAGCGGGATACGGCCATGTGCGGGTTGCGGACCTGCTTATGGGAGAAACCCATGATTATCGGATGGTCCGAACGGGATGGGAACAGCCGGGTTATGATGACGCGGGGTGGCAGCCGGTTGTGACGGAGGGAGCGGATGCGGTGAAGGCAGTGATTCAGCCGCACCCCGGCGTTCCCGTGCGGGTTCAGCAGACGCTGACGGCCAAGAATCGGACGGAACCGAAACCCGGCGTATATGTGTACGACATGGGACAGAACATGGTGGGCTGGGTTCGCCTGACGTTCCAGGGAAAAAAGGGGCAGCCTGTAACAGTGCGTCACGCGGAACGCCTCCAGCCCGAGGACGGCATGCTCTATACGGAGTCGCTGCGCAAGGCAAAAGCCACGGATACCTATATCCCGGCTGAAGATGGGGTGATGACTGTCGAACCCCGCTTCACATTCCATGGTTTCCAGTATGTGGAGATAACCGGCGTGGAAACGCCGCCTGCCCCGGAAGACGTGGTCGGTGTCGTGGTGCATTCCGATATTCCCCGGACCGCGTGGTTTGAAACGGACCATCCCCTCCTCAACCGTCTGCATGAAAATATTGTCTGGGGCCAGAAAGGCAATTACCTGGAGGTGCCTACGGACTGCCCTCAGCGGGATGAACGGCTGGGCTGGACCGGGGACGCCCAGTTTTTTATGCCCACCGCGCTGTACACGGCGGACATCGGCGCGTTCCACACCAAATGGCTGGTGGACCTGGTGCAGGATTCCCAGCTGCCCAATGGCAGTTTCGGGCATGTCGCGCCCAATGTGGTTAAAGATGGGGGAGCAGTGGCATGGGGGGATGCCGCCATCATTTGCCCGTACCTGATGTACCGGTTTTACGGAGACAAGCGGGTGCTGGAAGCCCACTACGCGAACATGGCCCGCAGTATGCAGTGGATGGTGGATACCAGCGAGAATTACATCCGCAAGGACCTGGGCTTTGGGGACTGGGTAAATCTCGGCGGAGGCGCCAAAGATGAGGTGATCTGCACGGCGTATTTCGCCTACCTGGCGGGCCTGATGGCTGAAATCGCGTCTGTTATCGGAAAAGAGGATGATGCCGCGAAATACAGGGAGTTGCGGGAACACATCCGGGACGCCTTTATTCAGGCGTTTGTCGGGCAGGACGGCCGCATCCTGGACAGCAGCCAGACGGGATACGCGCTGGCCTTTACGATAGACCTGATTCCTGAGCCGTTACGCAACGCCGCGGCGGACCGCTTTGTCGAGGAAATCGCGAAATTCAAGTGGCATCTGGCAACCGGGTTTATCGGCACGCCGCGTTTGCTTCCGGCTTTGGCCCTGGCCGGCCGGGAGGATGTGGCCTATCGGCTGCTGCTGAACGAAACCTATCCTTCCTGGCTGTATCAGGTTAAACTGGGCGCCACCACGATGTGGGAACGCTGGAACGGATGGACGCCCGAGCAGGGTTTTGCCGATCCCGGTATGAATTCCTTCAACCATTACGCTTTCGGCTCGGTAGGACAGTTTATGTATGAATACGTGGCTGGGGTGCGACCGCTGGAACCGGGATTCGGCCGATTTATTGTGGCACCGAGGCCGGGCGGCGGACTGAAACACGCCTCCCTGCGCTATCGGAGTATCCGCGGGGAAATCGCCTCGAAATGGGAGGCCCTGGAAGGTGACCGGTTGAGGTTGACCGTCGAAGTTCCGCCCAACACGACGGCAGTGGTATCTCTTCCGCCTGGAGCCCGGAACGTGACCATGAACGGCACAGAAATTACGGGTCTGGAGACTGAAGTGGGCAGCGGTTCATGGGTGTTTGAGATGCAGTATGCCGTGCCGCCGCTCATGCAGGTTTCGGAGTGATAATCTATAAAAGGTGTTGCGCCATCCCGCAAAAAGGAGTATATTGTTGTAACGGAAGAGATTGCGCGGAGCGCTGTCGAAGCTTCGATTTGCCGGAAAATTCATGAAACCGGCAGATGGGAATATTTGTCCAGTTGTATACAGGCTCAAAAACGTCATAAGGAGAATACAGTCATGCAGGAACAGAGCAGAAGGGATTTTATGCGAAACGCTGCCATGGGCGCGGCGGCCGGTGTTTTCATGGTGGGCACGTCCAAAACCGGTTGGGCGGGCGCCAATGACCGGGTTCGCGCGGCGATTATCGGTATCCGGGGCCGGGGAAGAGACCATCTGCAAAACCTGCTGCCCATGGACGATGTCGAGATTGCCACGGTGTGCGACGTGGATGAGCGGCTGTTCGCCGATTTCCTGAAACCCTTCGAACGGAGAAAAGCCGCCATTCCCAAAACGGAATTTGATCTTCGGCGCGTGATGGACGACAAGGATATTGACGTTGTGACCATCGCGACCCCCAACCACTGGCATTCCCTTGCCGCGATCTGGGCCTGCCAGGCCGGTAAGCACGTGTACGTGGAAAAGCCCTGCTCCCATAACGTGTTCGAAGGGCGCCAGCTGGTTGAAGCCGCAAAGAAATATAACCGGGTGGTTCAGCACGGCACCCAGATCCGCAGCAATCCGTCCATCCGCGAGGCCATGCAGAAACTGCATGACGGCGTGATCGGCGAAGTGTACATGGCCCGCGGCCTGTGTTACAAGACCCGCGATTCCATCGGCAAGGAGCAGGACGGTCCGGTGCCGGAAGGGGTCCACTATGACCTGTGGCTTGGTCCCGCGCCGGAGCGGCCGTTCAATCCAAATCGGTTCCACTACAACTGGCACTACATGTGGGATTACGGCAACGGCGATCTCGGCAACCAGGGCGTGCACCAGATGGACGTGGCCCGGTGGGGACTGGGCGTGGAACTGCCGACCCGGGTGAGCGCCATGGGTGAGATGTTCATCTTTGACGATGACAAGGAAGTACCCAACGTGATTACGACTTCCTACTGGTTCCCGAACGCCGGAACCAAGGGTAAGATGCTGGTATTCGAAGTCCGTCCCTGGATCACGAACGACGAAAAAGGCGCGAAGATCGGTAACCTGTTTTACGGCAGCAAGGGCTACATGGTGATCGATTCCTACACGCACTATGTCATTTACGACAAGGATGACAAAGTGATCGATGAAGGCAAGTCAGAAGCCAACCATTACCGCAACTTCATCGACGCGGTCAAGGCGGGCGATCCGGGCCTGCTGAACGCGCCGATCATTGAAGGACATCTGTCCTCTTCGCTGTGCCATCTGGGGTTGATCTCAGCCCGGCTGCGCCGCTCTCTTAACTTTGACCCGGCGACTGAAACCTTCGTGAATGACCCCGAAGCGAACGAGCTGCTGACCCGGAAATACCGCGAGCCGTTCGTTGTACCGAAAATCGCCTGATTCTAAAAAACATGGCCAGAAATGACCGGTGTGCCCACGGGTACACCGGTTCTTTATTGCGTGGAGTAGCCGCAGGATTAATCAGCATCCGGGTTGGGTGTGCTCCAAACCCATTCGTTGCCGGTCCATTTTCCCAGGTACACGCGGAAAAGGCCATCTTTTTCTGGCGTCAGCGCGACAATAGCTCCCTGCGTTTCGGGGTCGCTGTAAAAAGCCGCGGGAACGGTGATATGAATAAGGTCCGGTTTGACGGGATCTCTCGTCAGGCTGAAACGGTGCACGTGCCCCGCGATGAAAGTCAAGGGGTGCGGACAGCGCCGGAGGATATCCAGAACTTTTTCTGACTGGCGCAGGGTGTGAGACCACTTCTGCCGATACGCAGCGGTCCGGTCCAGAAGCGGGTAATGGCTGGCGATCAGGATGGAATCCCCTCCAGTTTGGGCGGTCAGGCTTTCCAGAGCCTGCCATCCTTCCGGCGGGACAGCCCCCCGAGATGACAGAAGGTTGGGGGAGACGGTCGGGAAAAACTGTACGGATGCAACACCGGGGATGCGCGCGCGGGACGGAACACCGTCCGGCGGCAGGTAGGGACCCAGCCAGCGGTCCGTTTCCCGTTGTCTCAGAACGGAAGCCGTATAGACATCATGATTGCCGGGGAGGGCGTATATTTTTGTGCCGGTTTCAGCCAGACTGTCCAGAAAGGCGCGGGCGGTCCGAAATTCTTCCGGCATGGCGATATTGGTGAAGTCCCCCAGAGCCAGCAGCGCTTCCGGGCGTTGGTCCTCCAGCAGCATCCTGAAGGCTGACGCTGCCGTGTAGTTCAATTTGCGTTTGCGGCGCAGATGATAATTGGCCTGGCCGATCAGTCGTTTTCCAAAAAGCCGAAGCGGACTCCATACGTTACATCCGAAATGGAAATCGGAAGCGCACAGTATCAGGGGGACAGGAGGTATGTCTGCCGGACGGTTCACGGAGTGTTTTTTGTGTCCATCAGGCTTTTCAGCAGAAGAAGAGAATCGACCTGTTCTGTATTGATGGCACCGGCGAACTGCGCCGCGGGCCGGACATCTCCGTTCCATCCCGCCAGTAGAATTGCCCGTTCTCCGGTAAGCGCCGCGGCCATGTGAATGTCGCCCATGTACCGCAGTGAAGGGGCGTAACACAGGGATGCCCAGGCATTGTCATCATTAAGCGGGAACCCGCGCAGGTCGGCGGCAACCCGATTGATGTTTTCATCCAGCGCCGCGGCAAAAAGGACCCACAGGCCGGCCAGTCCCCACCCGGCAAGGCTGACCTGTCCTGTCATGTCCCGGCGGCTGCGCGCGAAGGCAACAGCGGTCAGAATATCCTGCACGCGGCAGGCAGTATCTGTCGGCTCGAAGGTGTCCAGGAAAACGCCTACCGTCTGGCGCGCGGCGACGGCATCCGGGGCATGAAACTCGCCGGTCAGGAACGGATCCACCAGCATGACGGCTTTTCCTGCCCCCAGCGCGGCGTTTACCAGCGGTCCGGGCCGACCGGATGGTTCCAGGAAGCTTCGTTTATCCTGGTCGTCCACCAGAATAAAGATATCCCTGGGTTCGGGGGGATCCTGGTAAAACAGCATGACAGGTATCCGGTCTCCCGCTCCCGATCTTCCGATGAGCCAGCGTTCCACGATGTACTCCGGAGAGGCCGTACGTTCGGTGCGTTCGGTTATCAGAGTGTTGATATCAGGTTCCCGGGCGCCGGCAAAAATATCCCGAAAAGCTTCCTGCCAGCGCGTTTTTATATTTTCCGCGGAGTGTTTTTCGGAAAGGCGCATCATGGTTTCCCGTTTGCGCGTTTCGGTCAGCTGTTTGATCAGGGTCCTGCCGTCGGGCCAGTCCGCGGGCGGTTTGCCATCAGGGAAGAGGCGCAGCCGGTTCTTGGGTTCCGGTTCGCAGGAGGTTTCCTGGAAGGAACTCCAATCGCGCTGCGGGTCGATCAGGTGTTTGCCGAAGAATCGGTATACCGCGTTTCGGCTGTCCTGGTTGTAATTGTGCCCGTAGTCGAACTGGATGGATTCCACGTTATCCCGTGCGCCATACAGCTCGTAGACAGACCGGATAGCCGGATATTCCACGCGCGGGGTTTCACGGGTCCAGTCCCCCGTGGCGGCGACCATGAGCAGGGGGCGAGGGGCCATCATTGCGCCGATTTCCATATTGCTGTGGCCGAGCCGGATCAGCGGCGCGTTTTCGCAGACACACCCTCCCTGCATGGTGGATGAAATCATATTTACCGGAGCGGCAACCCGGACCCGGTCATCCACCGTGTAGAGGGCAAAGGTTTGCGTACCGCCGCCGGACGCGCCGGTACAGCCGATACGTTCGGGGTTGGCTTCGGGAAGATGCCTGAGCACGTCTACAGCCCGCAGTGAAGTCATCAGCTGCAGGGCAAAGGGATGAATCCCCCAGAGCTTTTCCTCCTCCGAGGACCACCGGTGCGTTTTGAACTGGCAGCTGTCGTTATAACCGATCATGTCAATAGACAGGGCGATGGCTCCCATGCGCGCGAAAGTGATGCAGCGGGCCGGCACGGAACAGGAATCGCTGTGCTCCAGCCGACCTTTGGACCAGTGTCCGTGCGGGTTCAGAATGGCCGGCCAGGGGCCTTCTCCGCGGGAGGGAAGATACAGGTTGCCCGTTCCCCAGAAACCAGGGAAAACCTCAAACCGTATTTTCTCCACGATGTAATCATCGTATTCCGCAATCCGTTCCCGCGCGACATTCGGACTTGTCGCCTCCTGCCAGCCGTTCGCCAGGCCGCAGGCGATCAGCATGCGCCTGCGGATTGTCGCCGCGGCAGCTTCCCAGGATTCCCGGTTATACAGCGGCATGGTATAGACCGTGTCCGTATGGCGGCGCTGAATCACCCGCGCGTCGGAAACCGCTTCGGGCCGCGCGGTAACCCTGGTTGCCCGGACAGCGTCTGCCGGGGATGGCGCGCCGGGGGCGGTGAGCGCCAGCGCGTAGATTCCCGGTCCCGGACGGATGTCTGTTTTTCCCGCTTTGAGCCGTATGGTTTCGGAAACGCCCCATGCGGTATTTCCCGACGCTTCGTTGGCCTTTGGGTCAGCGGGGGGGATATGGATGCTGAGGGATTGACCGTCCAGTGTTACGGTTACGTCCGTATCCGCTTTGCCCCACGCCCACAGGACATAATCCGCATTTTGGGGAACGGTGATGCCGGGATCGGGAAATTCCCGGGCATAGGCCCAGCAGAGTGGCGTTTCGGCGGCGGGGTGCTGGGTCGGGATAAGTAACAGTACCGGAAGAAGAATGAACATGGCGAGTTCCTCAATCGGCATGTTGACTGCCAACGGTTTAACTTTGCCTGCGTTAAAGTATAGACTATCAGGACCGGATACAATACTTTCGGTTTCCTGCGGGAGTATGCGGAGCACTCCGGATTTCGAAAGGAGATTCCAAATGCGTTGGTTGGTACTGTCAGCACTGGTTTTCGTGATGATGCTGAGCGCTCAGCCGGTTTTCAGCGCCGAGGAAAGCGGTTCTCCCCTGTTCCTGGAGGCAAAGCCGGTCTGGGCAGAAGGGCGGGACACGGAAATGAACCTGGTGCTGGGCTTCCGCGGTGTATTTGAAATTCCCGACAGCGGCGCCAAGGCCGCCCTGAATATTGCCTGTTCCATGTACTACCGGGCGTGGGTCAATGGAGAGTTTATCGGACATGGTCCGGCGCGTGCCGGGCACGGCTGGTTCCGGGTGGATGAATGGGATATTTCAGACCGGTTGCGTCCCGGTCGGAATATTGTGGCGATTGAAGTAAATTCTCCGGCGGTAAATGGTTTCGGCGTTTTGGATCAGCCGGGCTTTCTGCAGGCGGAAGTGGTCAGCGATGGCAGGGTGCTGGTGGCGACCGGGAAAGAGAAAACCGGTTTTTCCGCGCGCCAGGTTGTTGAGCGGGTGCAGCGGGTGCAGCGGTACAGTTTTCAGCGGGGTTTCATGGAGGCGTACCGCATGCAGCCGGGTGCGGACCAATGGCGGACATCGGCGGACGCGCCTTTAGAACCGGAAGTGCGGCTGAAAGAAGTGGCGCCCCGGCATCTTTTGCGCCGTAATATCCCGCTGCCTGCCATGAACAAGGCTTACGCGGGACGGCTGGTGGGCGCGGGCAAAGCGGAACCGTATGAGCCGGAGCATTACTGGAAGGACCATACGCTGGCCCGGGGAGTAAGTGAGCAATGGAAAGGATATGGCCCCCAGGAGCTGGAAGAAGCCTACAGCACCACAGCGCAGCGCTACCGTTACGTAAAAAACGCGGATCCGGCGCGGGAGTGCGGTGAAAAAGAAGTATTTTCACTGGAAGAAAACGGATACGTGATTCTGGATTTCGGGCGGAATTTAACCGGATTCCTGGGGCTGAACGTGGCCTGTGAAAAGCCTGTCCGGTTATATGCTTTCTTTGATGAAGATCTGAGCGGAGATGACGTGAAATGGACCCGACTGGGGTGCAATAACCTGATCGTGTGGGATCTCGCGCCGGGAACCTATGCGCTGGAGTCCATGGAGCCCAACGGCATGCGGTATGTGAAGCTGCTTGCCGCGGGCGCGCCGTGCGAGGTTTCCGGGGTGTTCCTGCGCCGGTATGAAAATGGAGGATTGGGTCGGGCCCGGTTTGAGGCGTCTGATCCGCGTTTGAACGAACTGTTTGACGCGGCGGTTGCCACCTTCGCGCAAAACGCGGTGGATATTTTTATGGACTGTCCGCACCGGGAAAGGGCGGGTTGGCTGTGCGATTCGTTTTTTACGGCCCGGACGGCTTTTTATCTGTGCGGAGACAGTGCGGTTGAACGTAACTTCCTGGAAAACTTTGCGCTGCCGGAGTCGTTTGCCTATCTGCCCGAGGGCATGCTGCCGATGTGCTATCCGTCAGACCATAATGACGGCGTGTTCATACCGAACTGGGCGATGTGGTTTGTCGTGCAGCTGGATGAATACGCCCGGCGGTCGGAGGACAGGGCGTTGGTGGATCGGCTGAAACCGCGGGTGGAAGCGCTGCTGAAATGGCTTGAGAAATACGAAAACAGCGATGGACTCCTGGAAAAGCTGCCCAGCTGGGTGTTTGTGGAGTGGTCCCGCGCCAACGATTTCGTGCAGGACGTCAATTATCCATCCAACATGCTGTACGCGGGGGTCCTGGACGCGGCCGCGCGGCTGTACGACATGCCGTCCTGCCGCGAAAAGGCCGGCCGCTTACGTGAAACCATACGCAATCAGTCGCTGCGTGAACGGTTTTTCGCGGATAACGCACTGCGTAAAGAGGACGGATCACTGGAGGTTACCCAGAATTATTCCGAGGTGTGCCAGTATTTTGCCTTTTTCTTTGGTGTGGCCGACAAAGACCGTGATCCCGAACTCTGGCGGATTCTAATGGAGGATTTCGGGCCGAAGCGGCAGGAACGGGGGCTTTGGCCGGAAGTGCACCCGGCCAACATGTTTATCGGCAACATGCTGCGCATGGAACTGCTTTCCCGTGACGGCCGCTCGGCGCAGATCCTTCAGGAGTGCGTGGATTATCTGATGTACATGGTGCAGCGCACAGGCACGCTGTGGGAAAACATGCAGGATGCGGCAAGCCTGAACCATGGGTTTGCCTCCCACACGGCAGTTACGCTGTTCCGGGATATCCTTGGGGTTCGGGTGGTCGATCTGAAAGCCCGGCTGATCCGCATTGTTCTGCCGGACGCGCCGCTGGAATCGTGCAGCGGCGTGGTCCCGGTGGGCAGCGGCGCGGTATCCCTGTCCTGGAAACGGTCGGGCCGTACGATTACCTATCATGCCGAGGTGCCGGAAGGCTTCCGGCTTATGGTAACCGCCATGCCCGGCCTGGAAGCGGTTGCCGAGTAGCCCGAGCGCTGTTTACCAGCGCGCAGATTGCGCCGTAACACTTAGGAAAGGATATGCGCGTTCAGCCGGAATGTCTGGTCTGCATGATGCAGCAAACCCTGCGTGTGGCGCGGATGTCGTCAGATGATGTCCGCGTGCACTGGGAAAGCCTGAGGGAAGTTGGCGGGGGGATTGCCGGTATGGATCCCGGCAAATCGCCCGCGGTGCTGTCTCTTGCGCTTTATGAGACCGTTCGGCGACTGTCTGGCGTCAGAGACCCATACGCCGAAGCCAAGCGGGCTCAGAACGAAATCGCGCTGGCCATTGAGGACGAACTGCGGGCAATGGTCCGATCCGCTGATGACCCGTTGGACATGGCGCTTCGCTTGGCAGCCGCGGGAAACGTGATCGACCTTGGCGTGTTGCGGGCGGAGCACATTGATATTCGGGAGGCCGTTGACCGGGCGCTGTCCGGCGGATTTGTCGTGGATGAAACTCAGGCGTTCCGGGAACGGCTGGCGCAGTCCCGAGACATGCTGTATCTGCTGGACAATGCCGGCGAGATTGTGTTCGATAAGATTCTGATAGAACTGCTGTGCCGGGATCGGTCCGTGACCGCGGTTGTTAAGGCAGGTCCAATTATTAATGACGCGTGCATGGAAGATGCCCGGATGGTGGGGCTGGACCGGGTCTGTCCGGTTATAGACTGCGGAGGGGCGTACGTGGGCTGTCCGCTGGATCTGATTCCGACATCATTTCGTGACCGGCTGGACCGGGCGGGATTGGTGCTGGCCAAGGGCCAGGGGCATTACGAAACGCTGGACGCGTACGACGGCCCCGCCGCAGTATTCGTAATGCTGAAGGCGAAATGCGGTGTTGTTGCCCGCCATGCCGGAGTAAAAGCGGGCGACCTGATTTTTAAACGCTGTAACGCCGCGCCTGCCGGTCAGAACGTTCCGGCCCAGCTGTCCTGATAAAACTTCCATATCGTATACAGGTTTATTGTGCCGGGCTGATTTCGGAAACGGTAGGGATCAGCCGCAATTTCCTGCGCGTAGCTGTCGAGCGCATGCTCCGGTACGCCGTGGTCTTTTGCCGCCGGAGAAATGTTCAGCTCCTCGTAAAGCCTGTGCAATGCACGCGCTATCGCTTTGCCTATCTGTTCGGGGTTCATTGATTTCGGCTGTGCGTCGGGATCCAGTGCGTAAAGGAGCGCGGCAACCTTTTCAGGTGCATGCCGGGCGTTATAGGCGAAGACGGGCGGCAGCAGGAGCGCGTTGGCCAGCCCATGCGGGATGCCGTGCCGCAACGTGTAGAAATACCCCATGCCGTGAATGATAGTAGTGCCGCTTTGCGCGATAACCATTCCGGACAGGCACGCGGCGATCAGCATGGCCTGTCGGGCTTCCAGCAGGTCGGGCGCATTAGCCGCGACAGGAAGCCACTGCCGCGCCAGGGCGCATCCATGCAGGGCTAGCGCGTTGCCGGGGGGAGTGGCGGCACGGGACACCATCCCCTCCATGCACTGGCTGAGCGCGTCCAGTCCGGAAGCGATCGTGGTGTGCCTGGGAAGAGATCGGGAGAGGCGGGGCTCCAGCAACGCGAGTCTGGGGAACAGCGCCGTTCCCCGCACGGTTCGTTTCATGCCGTCTTTCGGATCGATCAGGACACTGTACGGCGTGATTTCACTCCCGGTTCCGGCAGTAGTCGGAACGGCAATTATCGGCAGGGGAGGCCGGGAATATTTCTCATTTCCGAAGAGATCTTCCGCCCGAATGGATTCGTCAGCGGCCAGGACAGCGATCACTTTTGCCGCGTCCATGGCGCTTCCGCCGCCCAGCGCGATAATGCAGTCGCAGGCATTCTCTCGGGCCAGCCTGCCGCCGCGGTTGCAGACTTCGGTGCCCGGATTTTCTTCCACCTGATCGAAAATGATGGCATCCTGAAAATGTGAGAGTACCGGATCCAACCAGCCGGACCGGGAGCGTGCCCCTTTTCCCGTAACCACCATGGGACGGCGGTATTGAGATAGAAGAGATGCGGAACCGGCCCAGCATCCCACCGCGCAAATTACCCTGGTGGGCGCATGAAAGGTAAACTCATCTGTTACGCCAATGATATTGAAATGCATAAACCGGCGATTCACCTTAGAAAAAACCGCCCCCCATCACTGGAGAGCGGCGATTTAACGAACCAGAAATTCGCGAAGCAGCGATAAAGATTATTTTTTGGCGGCTTTCTTGACGGCTTTGCTGTAAGCGTCCGCGGCTTCAGCAGCAGCCTCTTTTGCGACTTTCAGCGGCGTGAAGCGCAGAGTTTTCTTCGCAGGCACCTTCATGGATTCGCCCGTCTTGGGATTGCGAGCCGTGCGGGCGGGCCGCTCTTTGACCACCAGTTTGCCCAGACCGGGGATAATGAAACCGATCGGCGACCAGGCAACCGCCATTTCCACCAGCGCGTTCAATACGGCTTCAGCGTCTTTTTTGGACACGCCGGTCAGCTCGGACAGGTTCTTGAGGATGTCAGCTTTCTTGAGGGGTTTGTCATTGGGTTTCGGGCCCGGAACTTTGCTCTTTTCTGCCATGGTGTGATCCTCCGTTTGGCGTTGCTTAGGCGTTGCGGCATTCCCTCCGATAACGCGACGGGCGTATCGCTCCGCGAATACCACTTCGCACACCTCAATTTCAGTATGTATTTGTACGCCGGACTCCTCAGAAAAATCAAGTTTTTTGAGGGTAAAAGCGATGCGAATCCCATTATATTCTGCTTCTGCCTATTTGGGACAACGCGATCCGTAATTCATCACAGTCGGTAAAACGCTGTTCAGGACGCTTCTGCAACAGGCGCATGATGATATCGCCGAGCGCGGTGGGGCACCGCGGATTAACCAGTGACGGATGTTCAGGCATGACGGTAAGGTGGCAGCGGTACAGCTGGGTGAGGTTATCCACGGGGAAGGGAACCCGTTCCGCAAACATCATGTAGAACGTGATGCCCATGGAATACTGGTCCACCGCCGGAGTGAGTTTTTCCTTGCGGATGAATTCGGGCGCCACAAACATCGGCGTAATCTGTTCACCTACGTTAGGGTCGAAAAGTTCCAGCAAAAAGCTGCTGCCATACAGGGAAAAGTCGGCGATTTTTACGGTACCCGTGCGGGTGAAAAGCACGTTGGCCGGTTTGAAGTCG